>JAQTVX010000159.1 GCA_028706585.1 Candidatus Krumholzibacteriia bacterium
GACCTGGAGCCCCGTTGCGCTTGGACGTTCATCACCGCACTCCGTTGCGGGGATGGCGCTGGGCGCTCCATGGGCACTCTACCGCTGCACGGTGAGGAACGGCTGCGGCGCGCGCGTCGAGCGCTACTGCGCGTTTCCCGATCCCAGGACCGATACTGACAGCGTTTTCTGCGATATTCGCCACGAGCTTCGCGCCGAAGGGCTCTATCTGAAGATCAGGACCGACCGCGCGCTCGCTTGGATCCCTTCGGTCCGCGGCGGCCAATCGTGGGATTCCATGGGCGCCGTACAGACCGGCCCCAAGGATTGCGTGGCCTTCGTGCCTGTCGAACGTCTCGTGAACGGCGCGAATATTTTCTCGATACGCGGGATGGATTATCGCGGATTTCCGTTCGAATGCGTCCGCGCATTCAGTATCTTCACATTCGAGACGGGCGCGATAGACTCGTTCGAGGCTCCGGGAGGCGTCACAATCAGACTAACGGCACCATCTGTGCGCGGCACGGCGTCGCTGATCGTTGGCGAGCCTGCGGTACCGACAGGTCATTCGGGTGAGCTTTCCCCCCTGACGGAGCCGTTTGCGCTCGATTTTCCACCTGATGTATACGCCAGGCCGCTCGAGTGCGATTTCGACTCCGATCGTACCATGGGCCTGTATAGCTGGGGGGAAAGAGCCGGATGGCGATGCATCGGTGTGAGCGCGAAACCGGGGACTGTGATCGAGATCCGGGGCTCCGGAACCTACGCAGTGTTGGAGGATTCGAAGGCTCCGGTCATCGGTCGCCTGGGCTTCTCCAGAATGGGCTCTCAAAGCGGGTTCTTCAAGAGCAAGCTCTACTACGTCTCCGTTCGAGAGGAAGGTTCTGGGGTCGACGCCGATGCGTCGGCGGCCTTTCTGAACGGCGAACGGGTCATATGCGAATACGACCAGTATCGAAGCAGGTTCACGATTCCAATTCCCCGGTCTCATCCCGCTGGGCCGGCGAAGCTTCGGATCGAAGCATATGACCGCTCGGGAAATAGAAGTTTCGGGGAATTCAGCCTTGTGATAGAATAGCGCCGGTCAGGAGGACGGTTGCAATGCCTGCCCCGCGTTTCGTACACCGGCACAATCACTCGGAATACAGCCTTCTGGACGGCGCGATCAGAATCAAGGATCTCGTCGAGGCGGCCAAGGGCATGGGCATGAGCGCGGTTGCGCTTACCGACCATGGCAATATCTTCGGGGCGGTGCCGTTTCTCAAGGCCGCGGAGGAGGCAGGCATCAAACCGGTGCTCGGCATGGAGACGTATGTGGCGGAAGGGGGGATCAAAGACAGGAACCGTTCTGCCGGGCAGCCCCGCAGCGACCATCTCACACTGTTAGTGAGGAACGAGGAAGGCTACCGCAATCTGATAAAGCTCTCTTCCATTGCATACCTTGAAGGATTCTATTACCGCCCGCGCGTGGACCTCGAGCTTCTTGCCGCATACGGGGGCGGCCTCATAGGTCTGAGCGGTTGTCTCCAGGGAGGCGTGGCGCGTCTCATTCGCACCGGCAAATGGAAAGAGGCACGTGCCCTAGCGGAGCGGTTCGCATCGATTTTTGCGCCCGGCTGCTTCTTCCTGGAGATGCAGAATCACGGTATTCCCGAGGAGATCGCTCTCATCCCGAATATGGCCAAGCTCGCGGAGGAGACCGGGCTCGGGGTCGTCGCGACGAACGACTGCCATTTTCTAAGGGCAGATGATCACCGCGCCCATGACGTGCTTCTCTGTCTCCAGACAGGGAAGGACCTCGAAGATCCGGCTCGCGTGCTCCGCTCGAACCCCGAGACGTACCTGAAAAGCCCGGAGCAGATGGCCGAGCTCTTCGCCGCCTATCCGCGGGCGATCGAAACCACGGGAGATGTCGCCGATATGTGCGATTTCCGGCTCAGCGGCGGCGGCACTCATCTTCCTAGATTTCCTCTTCCTCCGGGCTGCGACAGTGCCCGCGGTTATCTCGAGCGCCTCGTCATGGAGCGACTCCCTGCTCGCGTCCGCTCAGTGGATGAGGACGTTTTGAAGCGCGTCAGGTACGAGCTCGACGTGATCTTTCGCATGAATTTCGAGGGCTACTTCCTCGTTGTCTGGGACATCGTCAACGCGGCTCGGGATCGGGGCATTCCGGTAGGCCCTGGCAGGGGCTCGGCGGCGGGAAGCTTGGTGTGCTATGCGCTCGGGATCACCTCGATCAATCCGCTCGAGCACGGGCTCCTCTTCGAGCGCCTGCTCAACCCAGAGCGTGTTTCGATGCCTGACATCGATGTCGACTTCTGCGACGAACGCCGGCAAGAGGTGATCGAGTACGTCGTCAATAAGTACGGCAAGGAAAACGTATGTCAGATAATAACCTTCGGCCGCATGGCGGCGCGGGCCGTTGTGCGCGATGTGGGGCGCGTTCTCAAGATGCCCTACGGCGACATGGACAAGCTCGCGAAGATGATTCCGCCGCAGGTTGGCACTACACTCTCAAAGGCGCTTCAGAGCGTGAGCGAGCTGGATGCTCTCTACCGCGGGGACGCGGCGGTTAAGAGGCTCATCGATCTGTCGTTTTCCCTGGAGGGGCTCGCGCGGCACGCCTCGACTCATGCGGCGGGGATCGTCATAACCCCGACGAAGCTCACCGATCACATACCGCTCTTCCGTTCGAACAAGGGCGAGGTGACGACGCAATACGAGATGAAGATCCTGGAGGATATCGGCATCCTCAAGATCGACATACTGGGTCTCAAGACACTGTCGCAGATACGGAACACAATAGAGCTTGTCGAGAGGCACGAGGGTCTGCGCATAGAGCCCGAGGCGATACCGTTCGACGACCCGGCCACGTTCGAGCTTCTCCAGAAGGGGCAGACCGTCGGCGTCTTCCAGCTCGAGAGCGCCGGGATGCGAGATCTCCTGAGGCGCTTCGTTCCAACGAAGTTCGAGGACGTAATAGCCATCAACGCAATCTACCGCCCCGGCCCCCTCGGGAGCGACATGGTTTCGGACTTCATAGAATGCAGGCACGGCCGGAAGAAGATCGCGTACGAGGACCCGCGCCTCAAGCCGATCCTCGAGGAGACATATGGCGTCATTCTCTACCAGGAGCAGGTCATGCGGATCGCGAGTGAGCTCGCCGGCTTCACTTTGGGCCAGGCCGATATCCTGCGCCGCGCGATGGGAAAGAAGAAGAAAGACGTCATGGAAAAACAGCGCGAGCGCTTCATCACCGGCGCCCTGGAAAGAGGGCTCACGAAGAAGAAAGCGGCGAAGATCTTCGATCTGATCAACTTCTTTTCGGGGTACGGCTTCAACAAATCCCACTCGGCCGCGTACGCCGTCATATCCATGCAGACCGCCTATCTCAAGGCGCATCATCCGGCGGCCTTTCTCGCGGCCTCGATGACGTGCGACATGTCAAATACAGACCGGCTAATTGTGCTTCTGGATGAGTGCCGGAACCTCGGGCTCATCGTGCATCCTCCCGATATCAACGCCGGCGGTGTCGGTTTCGGTCTCGCCAGCGGAGAGATCACCTACGGGCTCGCCGCGATCAAGAACGTCGGCGTGCAGGCAATTCAGTCTGTCGTCTCGGCGCGGGCGGAGGGTCCGTTCACGGATCTCTACGATTTCTGTGAACGCATCGACCTGCGTCTGGTGAACCGCCGGGTTATCGAAAGTCTCATACAGAGCGGCGCCGCCGATTGTCTCCCGGGCACGCGTGCTCAGAAGATGGCGGCTCTCGAGCGCATGCTCGCGCAGGCGCAGAAACGGCAGGGGGAGCGGGACCGAGGGCAGGGTTTCCTCGGCTTCTTCGATGGTGGATCACAGGGGGACGCGGTGCCCCTCGAGAACGTGCCCGACTGGGATGATTCGATGCGTCTCCACCGCGAGAAGGAGTCGCTCGGATTCTACTTCACCGGGCATCCGCTCGAACGCTACGCGGAGATGCTCGGAAAGCTCATAAACGTCGATAGTCTCAGCCTGGCGGAAAAACGCGATCGCGATTCGATCGTCGCCGCAGCGATTGTAAGCGATATTCGGGTCATACTGGATCGCAAGGGAAACACTATGGCGTTCGTCACCGTCGAGGATGTTCGCGGCTCATACGAGATCATTGTCTTTTCCGATTGTTACCAGAAGCGGCGGAACAAGCTCCAGCCGGATCAGACCATCGTCGTCGCCGGAAAGATATCGGTGAAGGAGCGCGGAGACGTCAAGATCATTGCCGACGAGGTTTATACGATAGAAGAGGCGATCCGGATGCTCACGCGCAAAGTGCACCTCACCATTCGCCCGGGAGTTTTCGGCGAGCGGGAGCTCGGCCGCCTCAAGGAGACGCTCGGCCGTTTCCCGGGTGAGCGCGATATTATTTTCCATATCAGGGAAAACGGCCATGAGCGCGGCGCAGTTCGCTCCCGCATCGGGGGAGTATCGCCCGGAATCGAGCTTCTCAAGGAACTGCACGCTATTTCGGGGGTGGATCATGTCGAAGTCTCGTATTAGGCCGTTTTGCGTAATCTTGCTCGCGATGGCGTGCCTCACGCCGTCGATAGTCTGCAGGGCCCAGATTCTCGAAGATGTCCGCGTCGTTACGAGTCCTACCGCTTCCATTCTTCCCCACGGCGGATACCTTTTTCAGGGAAGCATGGGATCGGAGAGCGCCATAGTCGCAGCGCTCAAGGTCGGGTTCTTCGACCGTTGCATGATCGGCGCTTCCTATGGCTTCCAGGGATTCGTCGGCCGCGGTGATATGCACGCGAATGACCGTCCCGGTTTCGAGGTGCGGTTGAGGATTATCGAGGAAAGCGAGGCCGGGCCGGCGTTCGTTCTCGGAATCGATACGCAGGGCGAGAACGCGTATCTGGAGGACGCGAACCGTTACACGCGCAAATCGAAGGGAATATACGCGGCTCTGGGCAAGAACTATCGCGTGATCGGGGATTGTTCCATCAACGCCGGAGTCAACTATTCATTCGAAAACAGGGACGAGGGAGGGATGAATGTCTTCTGTGGCTTCGAGCTGGAGATCATCAATGGCTTCAGCGTACTTCTGGATTACGAGCCGGCCCTGGATGATAATAACGGGAAGGTCGCTACGCATCTCACGAGGGGCCGGGGATACCTCGACAGCGGAGTGCGATTCGGGTATCGGGACAATCTGGTGTTCAAGATTCTCTTCAGGGACCTCATGGGCAATTACATTCCAGAGTCGGGCGTCGACCGGGGGATAGAGTTTTCCTATATCAGTTCGTTCTGAGGGATTGGTGATTTGGGCTTGACCCCAGCAAGTTTTATCATATATAATGATAGAGCCAGCGCAAGAGGTGCAAAATAGAGTTCCGTATCGCAAGTCCCTGATGGGAAAGAGTATGCTTTCCGCACGTGTCAGGGATTTTCGTTTAGGGGGTAGGAATATTCGATGATAAGCAAAGAGCTTCTCGATATCCTGGCTTGTCCGAAGTGCAAGGAGAAGGTCGTCCCGGATGACGCGGGGGACTATCTCATTTGC
>JAQTVX010000160.1 GCA_028706585.1 Candidatus Krumholzibacteriia bacterium
ATTGGGCGATCACGGGCTCGATCACGGTCGAGCGGCAGGACGTCTCCGACGGTCCGGGGACGCTCATAGACTATATCGATCAATCGGTTCAGGAAGCGCTTGCGAAAAAGATCCAGGCGAGCCTCAACGAGGACGGCGTGGGCATCGTCAATCGCGCGCTCGACGAGTACATCGCCGGGGGCGCACCGGTTCTCATTTTCAAAATGGTCAATTCCGGCGTGAGCCCGGAGCCTACAGTCGCAAATCACATCGAGCTGCAGTGGGAGCCCTGCCTCGTAATGCATATCGTGGTGCAGAAGGACCTCGAGGTGCCGGATCCATTCTGATCCGTTCGGTCCGCGGCTCGTTCATATTCTCATGGATAGGGCGACGCCTGCCCGGGAGCCGGAGCAATCCGGCAGAAGACTCACTCTGTCGGCAGGCGAGCGATGAAGACGCGGTACGAGGTATCCCGCCGCGAACCCGGCGGCTGCCCCGGTGATGACGTCGCTCGGGAAATGCTCGCCGGATTCGCAGCGCATGATCCCGACGGCCGCGGCAGCCAGCATCGAGCCGGCCCATAGATACGGCCCGGCCGCCGAGCCGGGATGATAATCTCCGTACACGGTCGATATGTATGCCGCGGATGCGAAGGCCACGGCGGTGTGCCGCGAGAAGAACGCCTTTCGCGCGTCGCTGGTCGTTTTCTCATCCAGGGGGGCGTCGGGGTTGTAGACGAACGGCCGGATCCTGTCCACGGCGCCCTTGCCGTATGCGGGAAGGATGACGGCGATGGCCATGGTCTCCGCGTACATCATGGATATGACGCGCCAGTCGCCGCGGATTCGTCCGTCGATGAGGAGGGCGAGCGGCGCCGCGACCATCGCGCCCACGAGGACGTCGCTCGCCGCGCCGGCGTCCGGCGAGTAATTGTAGGTCGCGCTCCTGTCGAACCGGTTGACGGATTCCCTCGACAGGAGCGCGATTTCCCTCTCGGTGAGCGGCGCCGGCGTTTGCTCGAGCAGGGCGGCAGCAAGGCCGCCCGCCGCGCTGCCCCCGGCGATCCAGCCGTCCTTCCATCGGTCCAGCTCATAGGGCGACTGGGCGCGGATCGCTCCGGCGAACACCCCTGCGAGCAGGACGGCGGCTATAAGGATCGACGACCGGTTCATGCGCGGGCGGTCACCTCCGCGATCGTACCGCTACCGTCTCTTGATGGTTTTCTTCCCGCTGTCCTGCTGCTGCTGTTTCTGCCCGGAGGGCTGCTGTGTCTCCCTCGTGGTGCTTTGCCTGGTGCTCTTCGGAGTCAGCACCTCGCGCTCGACCTTGGGCGCCTGCTCATTGACCCTGGTCTGCTCCCTGTCGGGGAGCACCATCTTCTGGCGCTCGGTCGGTTTCGGACGAGTGTACTTCGGCGTGGTTCTCGTCGTGGTCGTCGTGGTCACGCGTCTCGTCGTAGTCGCGCCTCTCGTAGTGGCCTCGGTCCTCGTCGTGGTTCCGGTCGTTCTCTTGCCCAGATCCACGCGTTCCCTCTTGACCTTGACGGGCGTGATCTCCTTGCTCGTGATCCTCGCCACGTCGCGCACTTCGGGAGCACGTCTGGTCAGGACGCTGCGCTTGTAGATCTCGCGGCTCGGCGGCGGATCCGCCACCCTGTGCGGCCGCATATCGTCGTCGGTGAAGTGACCGATTTGCACCACGAACCATGGGTTGAAGCCGTTGTGATGGCGGTGGTGATACCACGGATCGTGCCACCCGAACCCCGGCGGGGGAAGAGGCGCCCATGCGCAATAATCGCCGAAGGTGTACCATTCCACCCTCGCGGGCGACCAGATGGTGCCGGGCACCCAGAACCATCCCAGGGCGTAGTCGTCATAGTACCAGTTGCCATAATGATACACGAGCCATCCGAATGGCTCGTGGGAGACCCACGCCCAGCCGTCGTACGTCCACATCCAGTGACCGTAGGCGAACGGCTCCCAGCCCTCGACGACGTGAGGGCACCACACCCAGCCGAAATCGGATGTCTCCACCCATTCTCCGTATTCGGCGAGATAGTTGTAGTCGTCCGAGCCCATCTGGAGATTGACGCTCCACCGGGTTATGGCGGAGGCGTCGCGCGGGCACCAAAGCGCCGCGATAACGATGAGTCCGAAGAGCACCAGAGCGATCCTCTCCGGCAGCTTGTTAGCTCGAAGTCCGGACATGTCCTTCCTCTCTTTCTACAGGGGATCTTCCTTGCCCAAGTTATTATACGCTTCAGACTCCACTTTTGTGACAGGAAAATGCTGCGCCCCCAAGGCGGGGGCGCCGGGGACAAAGCGCCCGGTGCATTATCCGTCAGCTCTGCGTGGACCGCTCGAGCCGTTTCATGACGCTGAACATGAACGCAGCCGAAAGCAAGCAGCAGACGACGAGAACGGCCCATGTGCCCCACACGGGCAGCTTGGTCCACAGGAATCCAATGATCGCGAGCAGGTAGTTGCCGATGGCGGTAGCGGCGAACCAGCCTCCCTGCATGAGACCCTTGTATTGGGGCGGCGCCACCTTCGACACAAAAGAGATTCCCATCGGGCTCAGGAACAGCTCCGCAATGGTGAGAATGAAGTACGTCGAGATCAGCCAGTACGGGGAGACGAGCTGATCCGTGGGCGCCACGGTGCCGCCGAGCGCCTTCGGGCTCGAGAGCCCTATGGATCCGACGACGAGGATGAGGAATCCCACCGCCGTGATGAGCATCCCGTAGCCGATCTTGCGCGGCGCCGACGGCTCCTTGCCCCGTTTGTTGAGGGCGCCGAAGATAGCCACGACCAGCGGCGTGAGCGCCACGATGAAGAACGGGTTGAAGTGCTGGAACTTCTGCGGGGTGAAAGGATTCGTTTCGCCGTATTCGGTGAACCTGATGTATGCGAGCACCGCGAACAGCGCGAGACCCACGGAGCCCAGGGCCCGAACCAGCCCGGTGCTGTTCTTTCTGAAAGCGAAGTAGCCTCCGACCACGGCTAGGAACACCGGCAGGAGCCCGAAGAGATCGAACCAGAGGTTCGTCATTTTCCCGACGCTCGGCTGCGTGTAGTCCCTCGCGAAGTAGGTCATCGTGACGCCGTTCTGGTGGAACGACATCCAGAAGAAAACGACGACGAAGTAGACGAGCGCGAGCGCGATGAGCCGCTCTTTGGTTTGTTCCGCAGTCAAGGTCTCCACGTGCGAAGGAGCGGCCGTGCCCTTCGCGGCGCCCTGCGCTCCCATGGATGCGTCCTTATGGCCCACCATGTAGTCGGCGTGGCCGTAATATTTCTTGAATCCCCAGAAGATGATCATCGAGACGATGAGGCTCACGCATGCGACGCCGAATCCGTAGTGGTACGACTTGCTGAGGACGTTGATGTAGTTCGTGGAGAATGAGCCGAGCGTCTCCATCGTGACGTTCGGATCCTGCGCCTGGGCGATCCCCAGGTACTGGCTCGCATCGGCGAGCGCGCCCTTGAGATACTGGTTCGCGAGCGCGGGAATACGGTTGTCGTAGAAGTAATGCGCCTTCGAGAGGATCCAGTTGTTGATCGTCTCGGCGGCCGTCGGGGCGAACATCGCGCCGATATTGATCCCCATGTAGAAAATGCTGAACGCGCGATCGCGGTTCGCGCTGAACTGCGGCTCGTCGTACAGCTTGCCCACGAGCGCCTGGAGGTTCCCCTTGAAGAATCCGGTGCCCAGCGCGATCGTCGCGAGGGCCACGACGATGAGGGGGAAGCCCGTATTCATCGCGGTCGGGATCGCGAGCAGCATATAGCCTATGAACATGACCACGAGCCCGAGGCTGATCGTTCTGCCGTAGCCCAGCACCTTGTCGGCCAGGAGGCCCCCCAGCAGCGGGAAGAAGTAGACGCAGAACATGAAGATGCCGTACACCTGGCTCGCCTTCGCGGCACTCAGGCCGTATTTGGCCTGTAGGAAAAGCATGAAAATGGCGAGCATCGTGTAGAAGCCGAAGCGCTCTCCCATGTTGGCGAAGAACGCGACGAATAGACCCTTGGGGTGTCCTTGCAGCATACCTATTCCTTTCTTCGCAGAGTTCCGGATATCACCAAGGGGTATAGTAGGCGAGCGAATTTGTGGGGAGCAAGCTGTATTTCGGCGTCCCGATGCGGGTGCCGGCGGGGGGCCTCGATACCGGACCTGCCGGCCGGCGATCGAATTCTGCGAAAAAATGGCTGCGGCATGCAAAAAAATATGTTCACGCAGACGCGATTGCGCTATGATTCGCAGCGTTATTAGGGGTTGTAACCATTCACCCGGTAGCGAAGGAGGAGAAAGCGCGATGGCAAAAAAGAAGTCCGCCGCGAACAAGCCGCCGACGAGGAACGAGGTCTATCACGACGTCGCCGCGAAGACCGGTCTCACCAGGAAGAATGTTGTCGCCGTTTGTGACGCACTGAACCACGTGATGGTCAAGTCCGTCAAGACGCACGGAACATTCAACTACATGGGTCTGCTGAAGCTCACGCTGGTTAGAAAGCCGGCGGTAGCGGGCGGCAAGCTCGTCCGCAATCCCTTCACGGGCGATATGGTCAAGCAGAAGGCGCGCCCGGCCTCGCGCACGGTGCGTGTCCGCCCCCTGAAGGCCATCAAGGACATGCTCTAGGCCGAAACAGGATACCTGGTCAGGCGAAAGAATCGACCCCTGGGCGCGGGAGCGCACGGGGGTCGATTGCCACCGGAGCCCTGGTTTCCGGCCTTGAACGCGAGGCGCGCTTCGCGCCGGGGGTCAGACCTTGAACATGAAGCGCCCCCGGAAGACCGGCGCCTTGTCCTTCAGAAAGACGAGCTTCACTTCCCATTCGCCGGGCATGACGACGTTGACGGGGAGTAGGTAATCGCCCCTCTTGTTGAGCTTGAAGTGCACCTCGCCCGAGTCGTGCGCCCCTCTCATGGAAGGCATCTCCGACATCCCGATGACGTCGAAGTCCGTTACGCGGATGCCCTTATTGTCGAAGAGCTGGATCTTGAGGATCGCCGTGCCGAGCTTCGGGTTCTTGTTGAACTTGTATGTGAAGTACCAGGCGTCCCCGATATGGCATTTCTTTCCGTAACCGGGGAGATCCGTGAAAACCGGTTCCTGGATGATCGCGCCGGCCGAGGCCGGCATCCTCACCTGGTCGGGCCGTAATGCGTGAGGCTTCTCCTGGGCGAATGCCCCCGCGGCGAGCGCGAGCAGGGCCGCCATTATCAGCATTCTCTTCATCTCGAATCGACCTCCTCCGTCGCGGCACTCGGCGTCATTCCGGGCCGTGCACTTTCCCGTCCCGAAGCTCGATGATACGGTCGGCATTCTTCGCGAGCTCCAGGTTGTGTGTCACGAGCACGATCGTGAGCCCTTCTTTCTTGTTGAGCTCCTTCAGAATCTCCCCGATCTCCACGCTCCGCCGCGCGTCGAGGTTCCCCGTCGGCTCGTCGGCCAGCAGTATCCGGGGCTTGTTCACGAGCGCCCGTGCGATGGCCACACGCTGCAT
>JAQTVX010000161.1 GCA_028706585.1 Candidatus Krumholzibacteriia bacterium
CCGGTGCGTCGTGGATCTATGAGAGACGCGTAGAGGAAAGGCATCGTGGCAGCTGTCGAATTGAAAGAAGTTCACGAGTTTCTCTGGGAGATCCCGAGATCGCGCGATATGAACGTGCCGGGGCGGATATACGCCGACCGGGAATCGATAGAATTTCTCATGGCGGAGGGAAAGAGCAAGGAGTGGGATGCGCTGCTCCAGGTGCGAAACGTCGCCTGTCTCCCGGGCATCCAGAAGGCCTCGCTCGCGATGGCGGACATCCATCCCGGTTACGGATTTCCGATCGGGGGGGTCGGAGCGTTCGACGTCGATACGGGCGTCGTCACGATAGCGGGGGTCGGCTTCGACATCAACTGTGGCGTTCGGACGATGATCGTGGATCTCTCGAGGGAAGCGGTGGAGAAACGCAAGGACGCGCTGGCCGATGCTCTCTTCAAAACGGTCCCCGCCGGCATAGGTTCGACCGGCTCGCTCAAGCTCTCCATCAAAGAAATCGACGAGGTTCTCCTGCGCGGCGCGCCGTTCGTTATCGAGCGCGGATATGAATCGGCGGATGATCTGGCCTACGTCGAGGAGGGAGGCGTCGTAAGCGGCGCAGATCCGGCCTGCGTGAGCAAGCTCGCCAAAGAGCGACAGTTCAAACAGGTCGGCACGCTCGGCTCGGGCAACCATTACCTCGAAGTGCAGTACGTCGATAGCGTCTACGACGGCCTCGCGGCCGCGGCCTTCGGTCTCGCCGAAGGAACGGTAGTCGTGAGCATTCATACTGGAAGCCGCGCCCTGGGGCATCAGATAGGCACCGATTATCAATCCGTGCTTCGCGCAGCGAGCGAAAAATACGGAATCCCCGTCCGCGAAGCCGAGCTCGTCGCGGCCCCTATCAAGAGTCCAGAGGGGAGACGCTACATTGCCGCCGTGAACTCCGGGATCAACTGCGCCTTTGCCAACCGCCAGGCGATCGCCCATCTGGTGCGCAGGGCGTTCAAAGAGGTTTTCGGCATCGGAGCCAGCGGCATCAGGACGATGTATGAGGTCGGCCACAATAACCTCAAGCTCGAGCGGCATATTGTCGACGGAGTGGAGAAGGAGCTCCTCATTCACCGCAAAGGCGCCACGAGGGCGTTCGGGCCGAAAGGCGTCGGAATTCCTGATCGTTATCGCGAGGTCGGGCAGCCTGTGCTCGTCGGAGGGACGATGGGCACATGCTCGTACGTGCTGGTAGGGACGGAAAGGGGCATGGAGGAGACCTTCGGGAGCGCCGTTCACGGTGCGGGCAGACGAAAATCGCGCAAGCAGGCTCTCAGGGAGTACCGCGGGGAGGTCGTGATCAAGACGCTGGCGGCCGAGGGCGTTGTCGTCCGTGTCCACAGCAAGCCGGGCCTTGCCGAGGAGGCTCCCGGGGCGTACAAGGACGTGGAGAACGTCGTGGCGATAATGGAAGGAGCCGGCGTCAACAGGCGCGTGGCACGTCTCAAGCCGATTGTCTGTGTGAAGGGTTGACCGTCCGCCGCAAGCGATCGATGAACGCTGGAGAGTTCAGCTAGTTCGAGGCCTCTTTTTCCACCTGCTCGGTCCGCTTCCATTCGTTCTGCCACGCTGGATCGGCATAGCGGCGATATTCCTCCGCGTAGCGGTCCAGCTCGGGAGCGAAATCGTTGATGATCTCCTCGGCGCCTTCGCAGGTCGGCCGCGCGTCGAATTCCTTGACCACGCGGCGCAGGATATCGGGCGAATCGATGAGCATGCAAGGCGTGAGCAGATTATCGCGGTACGGCTGGAACGAGCGGATCCTCTTGAGGAACGGCGAGTTGATCGCCTCTCTGAGCGATTTGTCCCTGATGTTGTCCACGGCGAAATGGCAGAAGACGCACGGTTCGATGTCGCCGTTCGCATTTATGTGGAGATATTCCCTACCCCCGGCGATGCATCCGTGGACGTAAGGTCCGTCGTTCCAGAAATCTCCGATGAATATCGGACGTGAATCGCGCATTTCCCTCGTGCGCTTTCTGAGCCAATCGCGCTGCTCCGGCGTCGGCATGAGATCGAGCGACGGACGGCGCCCTATCGGAATGTACTGGAAATACCATATCACCATGCAGCCCTTCTCCAGGCACATGTCCACGAAATCGTAGCTTCCGATCTTCTCGATGTTTTGGCGAGTTTCGGTGACCGAGGCGCCGTAAACCATGCCGCGCTCCTTCATGAGGTCGAACGCTCTCATGACCTTGGCGAAGGTGCCTTTCCCGCGGCGCTCATCGGTTTCCTCTTCGAATCCCTCGAGGCTCAACATCGGTGCGACGTTGCCCAGCTCGGCGAGCCGGTCGGCGACCTTTTCGTTGATCGCAGTTCCGTTCGTATAGATCTGGAAGTACATATCATTGTGCTTTTCCCAGATGTCGAAGATATCCTTGCGCATGAAAACCTCGCCGCCGCTCATCGTGTTGAAATACATGCCCAGTTCCTTGCACTCGGTGAGAATCCGGTCGATGAGCTCCTTGGGAAGGCCTTCCTCCTGTTCGTACTCGCCCGCGTAGCAGCCGGGGCACCTGAGGTTGCATCGCATTGTGGGGCTAATGACGATGAACTGCGGCGGTTGAAATCCTTCTTCCTTGAGGATCTGCTTTCGTCGGTCGATGCCGAGGAGGAACGCATTGATGAAGAGGTTCCGTATGACCTTCTCGCGGCATCGGGGCGAGAGCCTGCCGATTACGTCCTTGACGAGGATAGACGACGGGTGACCCTGTTCGAAGAGGTCCCGGAGACCGTGCGCGGCCTGCTTGTATTCGGGATCGTTTGTGAGCATTTCGCCCAAGGTCAGCATACGCACGATATTCTTGGTCGAACATTTCGGCATGAGGGACATGATCTCGGAGATGATCTTCTCCGTCGCAAAGCTTTTGACACGTTCACGGAGTGCCATTTCGCAAAACCTCCCTACGAAAAGCATTTCCGTCTGCGCATCGTGGCGTTGCTTCTACTCCAGCGGTTCCCATTCCGCGATGCTTTCAACCTTGACGCGGCACTTGCCCGTCGTAACCGAGGTGCTTTGGGCATTGTAGTTCCAATCCAGATACTCTGACGATCCGCCTCCCTCGGTCGTGACGAGGAACCGGTTTCCTATGCCCCCGAAGGCCGCCGATTGGTCGGCTGGCATATCGCGATCGCCGGCGTTTGCGTCAACCGGAATCCATCCATAGCCGGGGAGATAGATTTCGCACCAGCGGTGGAAAACATCATCGTAGCTCGCGTCGTCTCCGCGAACGACGAGGGAACCTACGTAGCGCGCCGGAACGCCCGCTGCCCTGCAGAGTGAGATGTAGCTGAATGAGTACTCGGAGCAGGACCCGTTGCCACGCTCGAGAACGGTAGGCGCGGTGTTCCAGCCCCCCGCGAGCTGATATTCCATGTTTGCGATCAGGTATTGGAATAGCTTGCGCGCTTTCCAGTAGAGATTCGTTTCGTTGCCGACTACCTTCTTCACGATATCCCGGATATATGGATTCGTGATGTCATACTTGATCTCGTCGGCGAGATACATCTTCTTCACGTCCGCCGGAATCTCGGAGCCGACGTTTTCGGGATAGATGAAGTAACGTATGGCCGAGGTTTCGAGCTCGACTTTCATCGAGACCTCGAGCCACCGGGGAGACTCGAGGTTCTCGAAATGGAACACGGCGATTCCCTGGCCCCAGCGGTCTTTGGTGAATCTCGTGGGCGCGGGGGAGTAGGCGATCGGTTTGAGGAGCTTCTGGTTCGGCCGGTTGACAGGGATTGCGCAATTGATGTCGAGGGAGCTCACCTCGCCCGTCCCAGAGGTCGTCGCCTCATTCGTGAAATCGACCGTGGCGCGTCTCGAATCGTAGGTCTTGAATGGGACCCCGTCCTTCGCTACGATTTCGTAGATGGCGTTGTCCTGGTAATCGGCGTTGAGGAGTCTCCCATCCTTCCATGCGAGGCCCCAGCTGAATCTTCCCGGCGCATCGAGAATGATTACCACCGTGCCGCTCGCCGGATCCATACCATAGATCTGATCCTTGATCCGGTCCGAGCACCAGAGATAGCCGCCTCCGAAAACGATGCTCCGCGGATCGGTGGCGGGCGCCTTGAATGATATGATGGTCGTCCCGTCGGTGGGATCGATCTTTGAGATCTTCTTTTCGCTGTTGTCGCAGACCCAGAGCGCGTTTCCTTGCCATGCTATGCCCATGGGACCGGCCGCGGGCGAGTCGAAGGCGACGACCGTTTTGCCCGATGAAACATCGGTCGCATAGATCTTCGCGTCGGTCGGATCGGTGCTCCAGAGCAGTTTCCCGTCCCAGGCGAGGCCGGCCGGAAAATAGCCCGGCGATGCGATCGAGTCGCTCGTCGCTCCGCTCGCCGCGTCGATGCGATAGAACATGTCGGTTTTCCTGTCGGCGACCCAGATGCTTTTGCCGTCCCATGCGATTCCCGTCGGATGATGCATCGTGAGGTTGATTTGGTTTAGAACATCTCCCGGCGTTGAAAACGATGCGGAGGGGATTAACAGAACAGCAATGAAAAAGGGCGCGAAAAACCTCATGTAACCACCGCCTCTTTTATGTTGAACACATACCGGATTGCTATGTGGATCGGCGAATGCACCGCTTTCAGGAAAACGACTTCAGCATATTTTAAATGACATTCGCCGCGAGGTCAACCTTTTCTCGTCATAATTCTGGGCATGACGAGCCGCGTGGTGAGATGGCTCAATTTCGGGATTTACAAGGGATTATTCGATTGATACAATGTGAAATACATCTTTTGAACGCTGCGGTCTTCATCCTGCGCGGGGGCGATTCCGATTCGTAAGTCGATTCTTGCAGCTTTATTGATTGCGCTCGCGGGCCTTTGGCCTGTCGATGCGCCGGTTTACGCCGACGGCGCGGAGGTGTGCGCACGGGGCGGAGTCGTCGTCACGGCCAGCTCTCCGGCAACCGAGGTCGGAGTCGAGATCCTGAAGCGAGGCGGCAATGCGGTCGATGCCGCGGTGGCGGTAGGTTTCGCCCTTGCGGTCACATATCCCCAGGCCGGCAATATTGGCGGCGGAGGTTTCATGCTTGTTCGCCTCCAGTCGGGTGAGACCTCATTTATCGATTTTAGGGAGAAGGCGCCTCTAGCCGCCTCGCGAGACATGTACCTCGATTCGCTCGGGAATGTAATCGAAAACAGGAGTCTTCTCGGTGCGATGGCCTGTGGGGTTCCGGGCACCGTTGCGGGTCTTTACAGGGCTCAGAAGCTCTACGGGAATCTGACCTGGCGAGAAGTCATTGCCCCGGCGATATCCCTGGCGCGTGATGGATTCGCCGTGGGCAGGCCCCTAGCCGCTTCTCTCGAACGGCTCCAGAGCTACAAGGAGCGTTTTCCGGCGCTCGCGGAATTCATGAGGCCGGACGGCTCGCCGCTTCAGGCCGGGGATACGCTCAGGCAGGAGGTGCTCGCGGGGACCCTCGATAT
>JAQTVX010000162.1 GCA_028706585.1 Candidatus Krumholzibacteriia bacterium
ATGTTCTTTTCGACGAGCTTGAAGAGAGATCGTTCGAGATCGCCCAGAAGGGTTATGATCATACGATAGAAGACATCGTCCTGCGCCCCACGCACCTTGTCCTCGATAACGAGCCCCTCGCTCCTGAGATTCGTCAGGCGCTTGGATATCTCATCCATTTTGCGTCGGTGTCTGGAGCGGCGCCGCAGCATCATGCCGGCGGTGAAACAGCATCCCATGATGATGCAAATCCACGGTGAAACCGCGAGCGAAGCAGCGAGAAGCGCACAATAGCCCGCGGAAAGGACGATCAGATCGCGGTATATCCCCATATGATCACCGGGAGCGAGTCTACGGGGAATGCCCGCATAAGGTCAAGACAATCCGCCCCGACTTGATAGCGTCAACAACTATCCTGGAATGGAAGCTGGATGCGTCAGCAGGCGCCCTTTCCCGTGACGACAACCTGAAGCGTCTTGAAAAGAATCTTGATCTCCTGCGCCGCGGAGAGATTCGCGATGTACTTGAGATCGTAGAATAGCTTCCCCTTCATCTCGCCGATGGTCTGAGTGTATCCGTGCTCCACCTGCGCGAGACCAGTGATGCCCGGTTTCACCATTAGGCGCATCGTGAACTCCGGCATCTCGCGCTTGACCTGATTGATGAAGAAGGAGCGCTCCGGACGCGGACCGATTATGCTCATATCCCCCTTGATGACATTTATGAACTGCGGGATCTCATCTATGCGCGTCTTTCGCAAGACACGCCCGACGCGCGTGATGCGCGGGTCATTGTCGCACGCAAGCGTCGGCACGCCCTTCTCCGCGTCCTTGATCATCGTTCTGAATTTGTATATCTCGAATGGGCGTCCCGGATTGATGCTTCTTCTCCGCTCGATGCCGGTGCGAACGTCCATAGAGACGGCTGACCGTCTTCGACGCCTATCCTCTCTCCGCTTGTTGAGACCGATGCGTTCCTGTTTGAAAAAAACGGGGCCGCGCGAATCGAGCTTGACGGCCGCCGCCACAGCGGCGATCACGGGGAACAGAAGCACGAGCGAGATGACGGCGATGCTTATGTCGAAAATGCGCTTCGCATCGATTGCGCTCTTGATTCTCCGGGCCGAGGCGTACTGGATTGCCTCCGCCTGATTGGCAATGTCCCCTGCCGGGGACTCGACGCGCCCGTCGTACCTGAGATATTCGCCGGTGCCCTGAAGTGCTGTTCTATTGAAAAACGCCATTTTCCACGAACCTCAATCAAATAGATATATACCCCGCTGGATAGACTCCTACCGTTCTTGGCCATCTATTCGCAATTTCTATTCCTGAAAAATGGAATGTGCCGGAGCTCGGGCCAGAATCGGCAGAGACTCAACTAATGTATTGTCCATAATATAGATACAAATCCACTTGAGAGCGTTTTTTCCTTGAGGAGAGGTCTGTTCTGGTGCTGAAACGGGATAAATTCGGGGATAATTCCCCTATTAAACAATAAGGATGGTAAAAAATACGCAGCGCTGGCCGAGGGAATGACCCCGGAAAACGCTCAATCTGCGGTGTCCACTTCGTTGCTTCTTGAACTCTTGCCCCCTTGATCGAAAACAAAAACCCTGTAGTAGTATATATTTCCCGCCAGATCGAGCCCCGTATCGTCGAAGAAAGTCACTTCGCTCTCCGATATGGTAGCGACGAGCGTCGAGGATGTAGTGACCCCCGGCGCCGTTGAGCGATATAGTCTGTATTCCTTGAAGTCGGTGGCGCTGCTCACGCTCCAGGTCAGGGTCAAACGGTTGGTGCCGATGCTGGAAGGTTCATCGAGCACAACCGCGTCCGGGTATGCATCAAGAGTGTGCACGGATACCGTGTTGCTTCCGGCCGTTTCCCCGAGATCATTCACGACGTAGATGCGATAATAGTAGTGCGATCCCTCCTTGAGGCCATCGTCCACATACCTCGTTTGTGCTTGGCTGGACAGCTCCGTCAAAAGCTGCGATGGCAGTTCGCCTACCGAGCTCGTAGTGCTCCGATAGATTCGATAGAGCGCGAAGTGCTCCTCATCGGATGCAGTCCACTTGATCGTGATGCTCGTCCTCGACGAGTCGCTGGTCTGCATGAGCTGCACCGCTTCGGGCGGATCCGTAAAGGATATCCTGTCGGGACATTCGAACTGCGGCGCCGCGTTTCCCGCGCGATCGGCAAAATCGCCCACCACGACCAAGTCAACGCCCCTAACGGAATCCGGAAAACGGAAATCGGCCTCATACACGCCGTCTCCAGCCGTCACGTCTCCGCCATTTCCATTATCGTTCAGGATGACTTTATCGCCGAACTTCTCGAGTGAAATCGAGGCCGTGCCTCCCCTCTCACCCTCCTCGATCTGCATGGCGAAGCGCACCGTGGCACCGATTGCGTACAGACGCGGCACGGGGCTGATCTCGATACTCTCTATCATCGCGTAGGTATCGAGAATGATGGAATCACAGAAGACGGGCGTAGATCCGCCATCCTGATCCATGAACGTCGCATAAACACGCTTGACACCGTCCGGTCCTTCCAATCTCCATGAGCGTGCAGATGCATAGGTTTCCCAGACGCCACCATCGAGCGAAGCATTCGTCGAGATCATCATCCGTTCGGTGGTTTCGGGCGCCGTGATGGCAAGCGTGACCGACGTTGAATTCGTCGAAGCCTCCCCCCCGTTGACCAATATCGAATAGATGGCCGGAACCGCACGGATCTCCTCGGACAACTTGCTTTCTCTATCGGTCCCACGCACCGCTGAAACCGCGTAGTAGTAGGCGCGACCGTTCTGAACGTCGGAGTCGACATAAGCTGTATTCGACGCGGTTGACAGAAACTCCGATCTTCCCTCGGTATCCACTGAACGATAAACGCGATATCCGGAGACATTATCCACCGGTTGCCATTGAAGGGTTATCATGCCGTCAGCGATGCAGGCCGATAGGCCGGTGGGCGCTGGAACACTCTCGTCTGAAATGGAAAGCGGCACTTCCGTCACGTCATCCAGACAGCTTCCCAGAATGAGCGCGAGCATCACTATGAAGATTGCCGAGAGAATCCTTCGCATCGATAGAACCTCCATTGCGCTAGAAGCGAAATGCCACCGACGCTCCCCGCTCGTCGAGATCGAGAGAATATCGATGCGAGTCGGCCGTCGAGCAATCGCCCTCGAAGAAAGTGTCGATGACGTTCCATCCCCAAACGCCGGCGAGGATTATGAGAGACACGTTCCTGCGATCCTTCGCCCTATCAACGTCGCTCCAAAGGACCGAAACCTGTCCGGCCAGACGCTCTCTGTCGGAGAGAACGCTCGTCGCGTTGAAGCGCTCGACGCATACCTCGTAAGTCTCCGCCGCAACGTCATATTCATTCTGATAATGGAGCGCCACCAGTCCCCCCGCCAACGCCGCCGAGGAAAAGAATACCCCTCGTACCACCTTCCCCTGATAAATTTGACCTCGGCCGGGTCGCACCAGAGAATAGACAAACGCCTTCGCTCTCGATTTCCGGACCCCCCCCAGCGTTATATCGTTCTTTCCCGCGCCGACGTTCCCACTCGGCGGATTGTCAACCAGTAGAGGCTCCACTACCTGCCAAGCGTAAAGCGCCCCCGAGAGTATGGCGAGCCGCTTCACTTCCTCGTTCTGAACGTTCAGCTTTCGAGATGTTTCATGCACAGCGGCCTGGAAGAGCTCCCGCTCCTCGTATGTCGCCGCCGCAGCGAGACGTCCATTCTGAACGTCCAACCGATTCCGCATATGCCTGTATTCCATCTCTTCCTGGTAAAGGATCGCCAGCGAGGCAGCGAGGCCCATATCGTCGCTCAATCCCGCCGCACCGCGGTCCGCGTAGAATGATCCCCAGCCTGGAAGCACTGCGTTCCTCCCGAGGGCGGACAAACGGATTCCACCGATCTCAATATTACCCGACTTGCCGATCATGAATGAGCCGATTCGCCGTTCAAGCCCCGGTCCGTCGAGCGCCAGGCGATAGCGCTCACCCGCCTCGATATTGCAGAGGGTCACCGGGAGAATGCCGCCGAGCTCGTAGCCTCTGGACAGCACGGCCCCTTCCCCTTCCACAGTACCCGATATACGTACGCACAGCGAGTCGCCTGTCCCGCCGAAACAAGGCCATGGACAAAGAACCGCCATCGTTGCGAGCATGGCGACCGACAGCGTGCTTATGAATGTCCTTTTCCCCATTTTCCTCGAAATCCGAATCCGCGCTCTCAGGCGGAACCGGGGATCTTGCCCTCCTCCTGTTCCCGGTAACCATAGTATTTGTAATCGTAGTAGTAAGGGAGCACTTCCGAGAGGTTGTTGACGACGACGCCCAGCAGATTCGCGTTGGCGTCCAAAAGGATATCGCGCGCGCGCATGGCGACATTGCGGGGCGTTTTCCCCGCGAGAAGAACCAGAATGACGCCATCAACTTCGCTCGATATCAGCATCGGATCGCTCACCGGGATAACTGGAGCTGAATCGACGATGACGATATCGTAGTAGAATCGAATCTTCTTGAAGATCTCGGCCAAAATGTCTCCCTCGAACAGATGCGCCGGAGACACAACCCGCGATCCCGCCGGAATCACCTTCAGGTTCTCGACGGGCGTGTTCTTGACCGCCTCGAGCGGATCGAGCTTGCCCTCGAGACATTCCAGCAGCCCTGGTTCTTTTGGGACTCCGAATATGTCGTGCAGCCGCGGCCGCCGAAGGTCCGCGTCCACGATGAGCGATTTCTTGCCTTTGAAGCGAGCGACGGTGAGCGCCAGGTGCGATGAGATAGTGCTCTTCCCTTCTCCCCTGTGGGAGCTCGTCACGAGGAAGCTCCGCATATCCGGATTCCCGTGATGATGTCTTATGTTCGAATAGAGCCGCCGCATTTCCGTCGCCATGGGGCTCTCCTGATCGAACACATCGTAGATCGTTTTTTTCTCGCTTCCGTTCACTTCTGCACCTCTGCGGCCGGTTCATCCATCTTCAGCTCAATACCGAGACCGCTCGATTTCAGATGATTCGCATATACCCAGAGGGCTCCAGACGTGATAGCGATAAACAGGGTCACCCCCACTATCCAGGAAACAATGACCAATCCGCGCTCCTTCTTCTCCCAAGAGAAACCTGCCGCCATTTTTGGTACGGTTCCGAGCACTGGAGTCTTCATGACCTTCTCAACCTCTTCGATCGATCTGAACGAATCGTCGATATACTCCGTCACGATGATCGCACCCAGCCCGCATGCCCCCCCGAACATCACAGCGAGAAGCATGATCTTCAAAGGATTCGGCTTGACTGGGACAAGTGGCTTCTGGGCGCCTTCAACGACATGAATGTTCAAACCAACATCCGTTGTCTGCACCGCCTCGCTTATGCGCGCGGACGTCTTCGACTCGAGAAGAGCCCGGTATGCCGCCTGGTTCGCCTCCAGTTCCTGCGTCAGGCGGTTGAATTCCCGTTCGAGACCAGGGCG
>JAQTVX010000163.1 GCA_028706585.1 Candidatus Krumholzibacteriia bacterium
AGGGCGAATATATTCGGCGTCGTTTTCTCGTCGAAGGCATCGTAGCGCCAGCTCTCGAGCATAATAATGACGATGTTGGGAGGCCTCGCACCGTGCGGCGCATCGAACCGCAGAGCCCCGAGCGGATAGCGCATCGACGCGCCCACCGATCCATCGGTCTCCTCGAAGGAATCGGCCTCGTCCAGCGGCAAGAGGCTTCCGTATTTGACGGCCTCGCCGTGCGACGTGATCGGCATATAGACGGGAAGGCACGGAGTCAGACTCGTGATCCGCTGGTCATTCCGCTCATAGGTCACAATATGGAGCGCCTGGCTCACCGCAAAAGCCAATATCACGAACAGCGGAAAGACCAGCGCCATTCGCTTGACCGCGGCAAATCGCGACGCGAGGGCGAACATGCCCAGCTCGACCACGGCGACGCCCGGCAGCATGGCGAGCGCCGCAAAGAGCGTCGAACGCGGCACTCCCAGGCTGTCATAATCCTTCAGCGCGAACTCCATCCAGAACGGATCGATATGGAACTTGAAGATGCCGAAGACGTAGCTGTCCAGGATCAGATAGTAAATGAAAAGTACGACGACGACTCCGCTGCCGACGGCCGCGACTCGATGCAGCGGCACAAGAAGCAGGAATAGCAGCGTTATGACGACCAGAAGAGGCAATCCGTAGTATCCAAGAGCAAGGTTGGAGATATACAGCCACGTGAGCCACGTGAGATCCCCCGCTCCCACGTCGCGCATGAGAATCAACAAGATCAGCGGAATGTTCAGAATGAGGACCGCTATCATGAGTCGGTAAGAACCGAATCCCTTTGCAAGAACGGCGCGGACGGATTTCAACGGTCGAAGGTTAATACCCATCGATTCATGCTCGTTCTATTTGCGGCTGCATCGCATGTCACGTCGCTATTGCAGGGCCGTCCTGCCGGTGACATTTAGGTAGTCCACGACCTTCATTCTATAGTTCATTTTCGCATCGGTCAACTGATCCTTGGCCTGCTGCAAGAGCGCTTGAGCTTCGAGCAGATCAGAGACGGTTATCAATCCGTTGTAGTAGCCGTCATTGTTGACCTTCATATTTTCCTCTGCCTGAGCTCTCGTTTCTTCGCTCAGCGAAACCTGTTTGTATCCATCCACCAGGTCCTGCCATGCCTTTTTCATCTGCAGAACTCTTTTTCTTATCCCAGCCTCATCGAACGACCAGACGCGACCCGGCCGCTCTCACGAGCCGCATCCGTGACCCTCGCCGTGCCCTCCGCAGGCGTTCTCCACGCTGAGCTCCTCGAGCTTGCCGCTCGTGAGCAAATCGACATTCTCCCGAATCGTCCCGGGGGCTGCCCGGTATACGCGCATTCCTTCGGCGTTGAGCTTCATGATCGCGCGGGCGCCGATGCCGCCGACGATAACAGCGTCAATCTCGCGACCGCCGAGCGCGCCGATCGGATGACACATGCCGTGCTCATGATGGCTGTCCGAGTTGTCGACGGTCTCCGTCTGCCCCGTCTCGGTATCGTATACTACGAAATAAGACGCGGATCCGAAGTGCCCATACGGCGTTCCCTCGAGTCCACTTGAATCCTGTGCCGGTATGCAAACCTTCATAACAAGCCTCCCTCTCGACTGTCATCTCGAGTCCGGGGTTTCATTCCACGAACAGTGATGCTCGCCGCACTCCCCTTGCCCTCGCGGCCATTCACCGAATAGCCCTTTTCCTTCAACACGGCAACGTTCAGAAAACCCGCTTTGCCGATCAGCGCTATGTAGTCCTCCTTCATCTCCGCGTTTGCGACGCAGCCCACGAGAAGATCCTCCGATTCGCGCAGCTCGTCGGGAAGCGGCTCGAGGAGCACAACGTCGGAAACGACCAGCCTGCCGGCGGGCCTCAGCACCCTGAAGGCCTCCCTGAAGACCCTCGCCTTGTCCGGGGAGAGGTTCACGACGCAGTTCGAGATAATGATGTCGATGGAATCGTCGGCTGCGGGCAGATTCTCTATCTCGCCGAGCCGGAATTCGACGTTTTCGTAGCCGCCTTCATGAGCATTCCGACGGGCTTTGTCGATCATCTCCGGCGTCATATCTACGCCGATCACCCTGCCTGTCTCTCCGACGGCCTTGGCGGCAATGAAACAATCCAGGCCCGGGCCCGATCCCAGATCGAGCACCGTCTCCCCCGCCACCGGCTCGGCGAAGCTCAGCGGATTCCCGCAGGCGAGGCCGACGACCGAACCTTCCGGCACGCCCTCGAGATCCTTCTGCGAATAACCTGCTTCAAAGAAGGACCGTCCGGCTGAACTTCCATCCCCGCAGCACGGCTTGACGCCTGTCCGGCATGAGCAAGAGTCCTCCGCGATCTCTCCATATCTCTCCCGAACCCTCCGTCTTATTCTATCCTTATCCATCGATACCTCCGCTCTCAACCAAAAATCTCCTTCATCATCGGCCCGAGCATGCTCTTCACGCTTTCGGCGAGCCCCTCGGCCTTGATGAGGCTGATGCAGCAGACTTCTCCGCGTCCGTGCGGACCGTTCATGATGACTGCGAGCTTCTCGCCGGCCTTGATTCCGGCCTTTTGCCGAATCTCTTTCGGAAGCACGAGCTGCCCTCGTTCATCCACCGAAACGACGGCTTCGACCTTGCAGCAGTTCATCCTCCCCATCATTCCGGCTCGTTTCGTTCCTTCAGATCCGCAGCACCCGGCGCCGCGCTCATTCCGTCTTGCCTGCATGGCGTCCCTCCTTGTTCATCGGATATCACGTAACGTTTCGCATTCTTATTAATCAGAATAATCAGTATAATCTGATTTGTCAATGGCCAAAAGGAAAGGCTCCCTTCAGAGGGGAGCCTTTCCCGGTCCCGAACGCGCTCGCCCAACGCATGGGCGGGCCTCATCACGGCCATCACCGCAGGAGGACCATCTTCCGCTTCTCCACGAACTTCGGAGCCGCCATACGGCAGAAGTAGATGCCGGAGGCCGCACTCTGCCCATTGTCGTTTCTCCCGTCCCATCGCACCGTATGCTGCCCGGCCGACTGCGCCCCATCAACGAGCGTCCGCACGAGCCGCCCCGAAACGTCATACACCTTTACCGTCACCATCCCTCCTGAGGCGGGCACATCGTACCGGATCACAGTCACGGGATTGAATGGATTCGGCACGTTCTGATGGAGCGCGAATACACGCGGCATCGCGTTGTCATCCACCCCCGTTACGGATTGCGGAGATCTGGGAGCGCTCTCGTTTCCGGCATGGTCCAGAGCGGTGATCTTGTAGTAGACGCCGCTAATGTCGTAATCCGGGTCGTTCCATTCCGTCCCTGCGGTCGCATAAACCAGATTCCCAAGGCCCGGCACGAAATCCGGATCTACATCCCGGTACACTCTGAAGTACTGGAAATCAGTGTTCATACAGGGATACCAGCTCAGATGGTTCCCGCCGCCCGTATTGTACTCAACGACAAATCCGTCTGGAACCCCGGGAGCGATATTATCAACCGAGTAGCCGCTGTCGGGGGGACTGTCGAAGTACACGCTCGGCGTCGTAGTGTGCGCCGAGATATAGAATACCGACCAGGTGATAGTCGCGGACGAATCGGCGAGCGTTGGAACGAGCCGGATATACTGGTTCTTCTGCTCGGCAGAAACGTTGCCGACCACTTCCCAGGTTCCCCATGGATCCGACGACGATGCACCGGCTTCATTCACGAGATAGTAGCGGTCCGCGTAGCGAACATACTTGCTCCCCGCTTCGGGGGACGGCGCGGCGAGGCTCACCTTATCACCACCGGGAAGAGTCGCGAGGACATTCTCTCTGATCACCTCTCCCTCGCTCCTGATGCTCGCGAGAAGACCTGGATTGTCGACGCGCCTGTGAACGTCATACCGCGCGATAGGATAGTCCTGCTCGAGCGTGTCATCGAGCGCGGATCGCGTGAAGTAGATCCTGAGCCAGCTTCCCTGGTCATCCGGGACGTCCACGAGAGAGTCCATTCGGGCGTAGTTGAAGAATACGTACACTTGTCCTTCGTACGCACCCATGTCGACCGACGAGCCCTGTATGCGGGCATTGCCCGCGATATCGGTCGCTGGAAGACCGGGTACCGCGCTGTTGCCGGCGTCGACCGCGGGAGATCCCACGAGAATGCGAAGGTCGCCCGCCTCCGCACCGTAGTACAACGGATCCGCGTCGATATTGTTACCCCCATCGGTGCCTAGCTCCAAATCCCAACCGGCGCTCCCACCGCTCCCCTTGATAAGCGAGTACGAGACGTTAGGACCGTCGCTGTAGTTGATGATCTCGTTGCAGTTCTCATGTCCCTCGAAGCACGAGGCGGTGTCCCCCCACATGATCACATTGGTAATAACAGGACTGCCCGAAGCATTGCATATGCCGCCCCCGCCACCGCCTCCAGCGGAGTTCCCGGAAAAGCTCGCGTTGACGAGAGTGAGAGAGCTCGCATTGTAGATCCCGCCGCCTTCAGTCTGCGCCGCATTATCCACGAAGAGCACGTTAACGAGCTTCGGAGAGCATCCAGCGCCGTTGAACAAGCCTCCGCCGGACGACTGGGCTTCATTGCCGCGGAATTGCACGTTCGCAATCGTCGGGCTCCCCGAATCGTTGAACATGCCTCCACCATTGCCATCATCGGCCTCGCCTCCGGCATTTCCAGCCGTCACCGTGAAGCCATCGAGCACCGCGGTGCTGTCCGCATAGCTCCCCGTCACTACGTGGTAGCTGTTGTCCGACGCATCCTCAGCGGTCCCGATGTCGCCGCTCAGGATCGTGACGTGCGTGGAGGCGCTTCTCTCGTCTCGCGCGGTCTCCATCCCCGCGAATCCGCCGTAGATCCCGAGACCGCTTTGCATCTGGAACGTGGCTGATCTTTCGGTGCCGGCGGTCGGCCGGTATGTGCCCTCGGCCACCCAGATCTGGTTCACGTTCGGACAGCTCGGCGCCAGGGTCAGGGCGTCAGAGAGCTCCGTGAAGGCGTTGGTCCATGAGCTTCCGCCGCTACCGCCGGTGGCGTCCGCATCCACATAGATCACCGAATCCGGAGGCAGCAGCAACCCGTACGCCGTGATCGACACGTCGCCGCAGATATCGGCGCCAGTCTCGATGCCGCAATTGAATGTCCCCGGGGCGGTCGGCTCGAACCGCACGGTGACGACCTGCGACTGACCGTTCGACAGAGAGTAGCTCCCGCCGGAGATGATCTGGAATTGATCGCAATCCTCGCTGACGGTTCCCACGAGGAGACCCACCCCGAGGTTCTCGATCGTGAATGTCGTGTCGCGCGAGCTGCCCACCATAACGGTCCCGGCAAGATCGATCATGAGCGGATCCACGCTGCAGATCGGCGCGAGATCCGACTCCGTTGCCCGCTTGGCATATACGCGGGTGGAAACTCCGTCGCGATGATCCTGCCAAGCGATGATCGCTCCCCCGAGGTTGTCGGAGACGATC
>JAQTVX010000164.1 GCA_028706585.1 Candidatus Krumholzibacteriia bacterium
CCCCTCGGCCAGCGCATCGCGCACCTCATTCTTCAATGCGGGCATATCGGCGACGTTCCTTCTGTAGACGACATTGACGCTCTTCGCCCCGAGGCGCGCCGCTGTTCTCGCGGCGTCAATCGCGGCATTGCCCCCTCCAAGCACGGCCACGGTCCTGCCTTCCAGATTCATCGAGTCCCCGCGGTTCACGGCCTCGAGAAAAGCAATAGCGCTCATCACGGACTCGTGATCTTCCCCTTCGATGCCGAGACTCCTCGGCGACCCGGCGCCGGTCGCTATGAACACGGCGTCGAAGCCCTTCTCGCGGAGTTTCGCGATGGATTCGATCCGCGCGCCGGTCCTGATCTCGACGCCTAGAGCCGTCACGTTTTTGATGTCTCGGTCGACGACGTCTTTCGGCAACCGGTACGAAGGAAGGCCCGATCGAAGCATTCCGCCGGGCTCCGCGCCCGCCTCGAAAACCACGACCCCGTGCCCTTTCTTCGCGAGGAAATACGCGGCCGCGAGCCCCGCCGGGCCGGAGCCGACGATCGCGACCCGCGAGGCTGTCCTTTCGGCGACCGGTCCATACACGGGCTCGGGATGTCTCTCGTAGTACCAGTCCGCGATGAAGCGTTTGAGCTGCCTTATGTGCGGGGCACCTCCGACCTTCTCCCTCGTGCATTCGTCCTGGCACGGCGCATGACAGGCACGAGCGAGGCTGCCGACGAGCGGCGCGTCCTCCATGATCAGGTTGAACGCCTTCTCGAAATCTCCCCGGCGCGCGAGCGAAATGTATCCGTTCGCCTTGATGCCCGCCGGACAGGCGTACGTGCACGGGGACGTGCCCTGGCGTTCGATGACCGCCTTCTTCGGCACGGCCTGCGGAAACGCAATGTACGCGGCCCTCCTCGACACGAGATCGGCGTTGAACTGGTCCGGCACCGTCACCGAGCAGGCTTTTTCGCAGTCCTGGCAGCCGGTGCACTTGGCGAAATCGACGAAGGTGGGCTTCTTGACCACTGTCGCCTTGAAGGTGCCGTCGCCGTTCCTTCGTATATCCTTGACCTCGGTGCAGACCTTGAGATCGATGTTCGGATGGCTCGCGACGAGCGCCATCTTCGGCGTCGATATGCACGAGGCGCAGTCGAGCGTCGGAAACACCTTGCTCAGGAGAATCATCTTTCCCCCGACGCTCGGCTCCTTCTCGACGAGGAGCACGCGGTACCCCATGTCGCCGAGACTGATCGCCGACTCCATGCCGGCGATGCCACCGCCTATGACGAGCGCATCGTAATCCATCTATTCGACCTTCTTCGCCGGCCCCATCTTTCTCAACGCCTCGCCGAAGCTCTTCATATGCTTCTGGAACGACTCGGCGCATACAGAGCAGAGTGCCGCCATTCTCACGCGGCCCGGCTCGAGCGATTTCTCCCTGAGAATGCCCTGCGCCGCTGACGCCGTCTTGGCCGTCCGCGCCGTGCAGTCGCTCACGTACGAACAGTCGCTCCCGTCCGCCGCGATGAACACTCCGTCGAAACCGCTTTCGATCGCGTGCACGATCCACGACGGCTTGATGGCGCTGGAGCATGGAACGCTGATTACGTATACCGTGGAGGGATAGTGCATCTTGTTCCGGCCGGCCAGATCTATCCCCGGATCCGAGACGTTGTCGGTCGAGAACACCAGTATCTTCGGACTGAACTCAGGCACTGAATATCTTCTCCATGCTCCGTATCAGGGCCGGAATCTGCGGATCCGCTATGCGGTAATGCATGCTGTTTCCGACGCGCCGCGCGGCGATCAACCCCTCGAGCCGCATCCTCATGAGGTGCTGCGAGATCACGGGCTGGGGAGCGCCGCAGGCCGTCTGGAGATCCTGGACCGTCGACTCGCCGTCGCACAGGCGGCAGAGTAGATACAGCCGCTGCGGATGCGAAAGCGTCTTGAAGAGAGAGGCGACACGGGCGCAGCGCCTCTTTTCGGACAGTGCCTTCTTACCATTCATTCGTTTGACCGCGCTCCAACGGAGACATACATCGTGAGGTCCTACCGCGTCTTGCGCACAAAGAGCCTCCAGAAGCCGGCGTCCTCTATCGTCCCGAGATACTCATACTGCATCTTCTTCGTCCACATGGGGATATCGTTGTTCGTCCCCTCATCCGACGACAGGACTTCCATGACCTCGCCGACGTGCAGAGCCGTGATCGCCTTCTTCGCCTCGAGGAGCGGCCCCGGGCACGCCATCCCCCGCGCATCGACCGTTTTGTTCACCTCGAGACCTTTAAGCTCTCTCTCGTCCATACTGCAGCTCCTTGCAAGAGGTTCCGGGGCTCGCCATCCGGCGCGTATCGCACGCGACGCGACCCCGCAACATATAAAAACATATGTATATTCTAATAAATTAATATTTCTCCGTCAATGGCTTTCGCGGTCATTGACAGTTGGGAGGCCCATGCGTTACTTTCATGGAGGCGCGAACGGGGAGGTTCGGCGTTTGAAGACCGACTCGAAAACGAGGAAACCCGGTCATTCCGGCGGGGATTATCGGGAATTCATAGGGAAGTACCCCGAGTACGAGTCCACGTCGATCATCGACGACCTCCGCGCCAGCGAGTTCTCCCGCCTCGACGCGCAGAACCACGTGTACCTCGATTACACGGGTGGCGGCCTGTATAGCGAAATCCAAGTGCTGGAGCACGAGCGATTTCTGCTCGGACACGTTCTCGGCAACCCGCACTCCACGAACCCGAGCTCGGCCGTTTCCACGGACTACGTCGAGCGGTGCCGACACCGTATACTGAAGTTCTTCAACGCGTCACCCGACGAATACGTCCCTATCTTCACCGCGAACGCGACCCACGCGCTCAAGCTCATCGGAGAAGGCTATCCGTTCTGCCCCGGAGACGTCCTCCTGCTCTCTTTCGACAATCACAATTCGGTCAACGGGCTGCGCGAGTTCGATCGCGCGCACGGCGCAGTCACGAAATACGTACCCGTCATGCCACCCGATATGCGGATTCTCGACTGCGTGCTCGAAAGGCACCTGGACGAGAACCCCAAGGTCTGCAACAGGCTGTTCGCTTTCCCCGCGCAGTCGAACTTTTCGGGAGTCCAGCACCCTCTCGAATGGATCGAAAAGGCCCGCGGGAAGGGTTGGGACGTTCTTCTCGACGCCGCGGCATTCGTCCCGACGAACCCGCTCGATCTCGCCCGTTGGCATCCTGACTACGTCGCGATCTCATTCTACAAGATGTTCGGATATCCCACCGGTGTAGGCGCGCTCATCGCCCGGCGGGAGGCGCTCGAAAAGCTCAGACGTCCCTGGTTCGCCGGCGGAACGATCACCGTCGCGTCGGTGCAGGCGGACAGGTATTTCCTGGCGCAGGGAGCTCAAGGCTTCGAGGACGGCACGCTGAACTACGCCTGCATCCCGGCCGTGGAGCGCGGTCTGGATTTTCTCGATTCGATCGGGATGAACGTGATCCACTCGCGCGTCATGTGCCTCGCCGGGTGGCTCATCGAGCACATGGCTTCTCTCGAGCACGGCAACGGCAGGCCGGTCGTCAGGATATATGGGCCAACCGACACGGGCATGCGCGGAGCCACGGTGGCATTCAACGTTTACGACGCCGACGGCGCCACGGTCGATCACGTCACCGTCGAGCAGCGGGCGAACGCCATGAACATCTCTCTCCGCACAGGGTGCTTCTGCAATCCGGGCGCGGGCGAGCTCGCCCTCGGGCTCTCCAAGAGCGACATGGTCCAGTGTCTCGACCGCCCCGACTCGCGCATGTCGCTCAATGAATTCCGGCAGTGCATCGACGGCAAGAACACGGGCGCGGTCCGGGTCTCCCTCGGCCTCGTCTCGAACTTCGAGGATGTGGCGAGATTCCTGCTTTTCCTCGATCAGTTCCGCCAAGCCTGATACGCCTCAGAGGATCATTCGACGGCTCCGCTCTGAATCCTCGCGCCTAGCACGCTTCGGATCTTCTCCCCGAGCGTTGAAAGCTCGTACGGCTTCTCTATGAATCCCGCGAAGCCCTTCCGGGCGTACTTCTTCAGTATCTCGTGCTTGCTGTAGCCGCTCGAGAGAATGACGGAGACGTCGTCCGATATCCTCCGCAGCGCGGCAAGCGTTTCGATTCCGTCCATATGCGGCATGGTAAGATCGAGGATCACGCAAGCGATCGCCTCTCTGTTGTCACGGAACACCCGTATCGCCTCGACTCCGTCCGCCGCCAGAAGCACCCGAAATCCGAGGTGCTCGAGCATCCGTTTCGAAACCGATCGCACCATCTCCTCATCGTCGACGAATAGCACCGTTTCGTTGCCGTGCCATTCGCCCGGCTGCGAGTGGCACTCCTCGAGAGGGGCGAACGCTCTCGGCGAAGGGGGGAAAAGCACGCGGAAGCTCGTCCCCGAACCCTTCTTGCTCGTGATCCCGATAGCCCCCTTGTGCCCCCGCACGATGCCGAGAACGACGGCCAGCCCGAGCCCCCGGCCCGTGAACTTCGTTGTGAAGAACGGATCGAACATCTTTTTCTGCGCTTCTTCATCCATCCCGCAGCCGTCGTCCGTCACATCCAGATACGCGTAGCGCCCCTCGGGGAGGTTCTCTCCGAGAAGCATCCCGCGCAGATACCGACTATCGCAGTCGATCGAACCCGTCGACACGGAGATCACGCCGCTCTTGTCCCCGATCGCCTCGGACGCATTGATGATCAGGTTCATGACGACCTGCTGAATTTGGCTCTCGTCGGCTTCGATCAGCGACCGGCCGGGCACGCAATCGAGTCTCAGAACCGCCTTTTTCAAGATCGAGACGACGAGCATTTGCACTATTTCCTCGACCACCTTCGCGAGATCGATGGTGCCGATGGCAAAACGACCCTTCCCCGAATAGGCGAGGAGATGCTTGCACAGATCGGCGGCTCGCCGCGACGCCCTATCCACGTCGGTGAGGCTCGCCAGCGCTGGCGAATCCGGAGAAAGGGCCGCCGTTGCGATCTCGAGATTGCCCCGGATCGCCGTGAGTATGTTGTTGAAATCGTGCGCGATGCCGCCCGCGAGCACGCCGAGGCTCTCGAGCTTCTGCGCCTGCTGGACTCGCATTTCGAGATCTTTCCGCTCGTCCTCCGCGCGTTTGCGCTCGGTCACATCGCGGTCGGCCCCGCGAAAACCGATCAATTCGCCTTTTTGATCGAACAGGGGCGTCGCATTGCTCTCGAGGCATCGATAGCTGCCGTCCTTGTGGCGCCATCGAATCACGACGTCACGCCATCCCGTGCCGTTCTCGCCGTGAGATCGCAGGATATCCTCAATAATGACCTTTTCATCATCGTGGACGAAATCGCCAAGGGGCTTCTCCAGCAGCTCCTCCGGTCGATATCCCAGGATGGTTTCGACGGCGGGATTGGAATAGGTATGGCATCCGTCCAGACGACA
>JAQTVX010000165.1 GCA_028706585.1 Candidatus Krumholzibacteriia bacterium
GTGCCGATCCGGATCGACGGCCTGTGGCCGTTGAAGCAGGCGGGGAGACGTCGCGCGCGCTCTGGCGAGATCCTGATCGCGATCGGCGCTCCCGTGCGCTATTCGGCCGATGACTCGCCGGCTCGAATCGCGCATGATCTGGAGGAACGCATTCGGGGCGTTATCAGGCCCTAAAGGATTTCTTGAACAGGTCGATGAAGACCGATACGAATGCGATCCTGCACACGGCGGCCATCCGGTATGCCAGCACATTGAACGAGGCGGGCAGGATCTTGAGAAAATAGGGCATGTTCGCCGCGCCCTGCTTCATTCGGGCATAGAACGCGATGTACGCCCCGGCCAGCTGCTTCTTCATTTCCTTCGAGGATACGTGATCGAGCCTTATGGTGGGGTGCAGGCCCGTGTATCGGCGCCAGTCATCTGTCAGCAACCGGCTTCGCACGGTCTCATAGAGCTTGGTTCCGGGGAAGGGGGTCAGAATCGTGAACTGAACGCGGTGAGGATTGAGCTTCTTCGCGAAGCGGACGGTGTCCTTCATCATGCTTTTCGTTTCGGCCGGCGCTCCGAGAATGAAGCTCCCCGTCACGCCCACTCCGTTTTCTTTGAGAATCTTCATGGCGCGCAGGGCATCCTGGGTCATCGCCTTCTTGCCGTATTCATCGAGCACTTTCTGGCTGCCGCTCTCGAATCCGACGAAGGTCCACTTGAATCCCGCCCGCGCCATCGTTTGCACCATGTCGGGATGCTTCACGATCGTGTCGACGCGCGACCAGGCTCCCCATATCAAATTCCATCCCTTCGCGATGATTTTCTCCGATATCGCGACCGCGCGCTCTGGGCTGAAGGTGAAATTGTCCTCGACGAAAGAGAGCGCCCGGAAATGATGCTCGTCGTGGAGCGTGGCTATCTCCTCGATGACGTTCTCGGCCGATCTGGCCCGCCACCGAACTCCGAAGAACTGCGATGAGGAGCAGAAATGGCAGTTGTACGGGCATCCGCGAGAGGTCGCGAGCGTCGTCGTCGGCCGGCCGTTCATCTTTTCGCGGTACCGGTCGAGAGATAGAAGATCGCGTGCCGGAAATGGCAGCGAGTCGAGATCCTGAATGAACGGCGCGTCCGGAGTTCTCGTGCAAGCGCCTCCCTCGAGACGGGAGACTCCTCTCACCGCTTCGAACGGCCGCTTCCCGGACAGAAAGTCCATCAGCGAGAGGAAGGAGTATTCCCCCTCGTTGCGAACGACGTAATCCACCGGGCCGCTCGTCAGGGCCTCCTCGTCCATGAAGCTCACGTGCGGCCCGCCCATCACAACCGTGGCGCCCGCGGCCTTGGCGAGCGCGGCGATCTTGAGAGCGGAATGATATCTCGACGTATCCACCGAGATGCCGACGACGTCGAACGCGCCGAAAGGGAATTTCTTCCAGCTCTTCCGATCAACGTTGAAATCGGCGATCTGCACCTCGTGTTCGTCTCTTATGATCGATGCGATATATGCGAGCCCGAGCGGCGGGCGGTTGATTCCGAGGCTGGCGTATGAAATGCCGGCGGGCGGGCTGACCAGTAGAACCTTCATGCAGTCTCCTGTTGCGCTATCGCTCGGGATAACGGTTGAACCTGTGCAACGAGCCTTCTCTTGTAGATGAAAAAGATCTGCTGCGGTCGATAGAGGAGGACGAATTTATCCAACAAAGACAAGCAAACCAACTTTGACGGTCCGCATTCGACAAGGGAAGGATTCCGTCTGAAAGCCCCCCGTCAAGCTGCGTTATTATTGCAAGATACGGGATGCGCCGGGATGGCGCAACGTATTGTTTGATATATTTTCAGATGCCGGATGCCGGTCAACCGACGAAGACGTCTTCCTTGGGATAACGGAAGAATACCTCGCGGCGCCCCGAGAACACCGCAAACGCGATGCTCAGTATTCCCACCCTGCCGATGAACATCGTCACTATCAATGCGGCTTTCCCCACACTGCTCAAGGCGGAAGTGATCCCCGTCGAGAGACCGGTATTTCCCAAGGCCGAGAATATCTCGAATAGATTCTGAAGATAGGACGTCTTCTCCGTGATGGACAGAATCACCGTGTCCGCGAGCACGACGAGCATGCAGCAGAGCCCCACGACGATCGCATCATAGATACATCGTTCGGATATCTCCCTTCCCAGGAAGTTATTTTCTTTTCTTCGCAGCCGCGCCCACAGAAGTATGAAGAGTAGACCGAACGTCGTGGTCTTGATTCCTCCGCCGGTGCTGCCGGGGGAGGCGCCCACGTACATCAGCAGCATGATGATCGTCAGGCTGGCTGCGGCCATCTTGCCGATATCGATTGTATTGAATCCATCCGTCGTCGAGGCGGAGACCGCCTGAAAAACGGAAGCCATAGCTTTGTCGTAGACGCCCATGCCGGCGGGCCAATGCTCCGAGAGCAGGATAACAACGGTGCCGGTCGATATGACGATAGTGGTGACGATGAGAACGAGCCTGGTATGCACCGTCAATCTGAATCGGCGGCGCCCGTTGAATCTGTTGACGATTAGCGCGGTCAGATCCTTGAGAACGAAGAATCCTATGCCTCCGGCCAGAGAGAGAATGACGATGGTGGCGTTCATGAGCGTGCTCTCCCGGTATCTCATGAGGCTGTCGGAGAACAACCCGAAGCCCGCCGTGCAGAACGCGGATACCGAGTGGAACAGTCCCAGGTACATGGAACGCCCCGCGGGATATTCACGCGCCCAGATGACGGCGAGGATGGCGGCGCCGACGAGCTCGAAGGCAATGGAGTACGCGAGCACGGACAGAAAGAAGCTCTTCAGCACATGAAGATTGGGGCCGGCCATGGATTCCTTCGCCACGAGACTCGTTCTGATCGACCCCTTGATGCCCAGAAAGTACATCATGAGGATGACGAAGGTCATGTAGCCGATCCCGCCTATCTGGAACAGGACGAGAAGAACGATTTGGCCGAAGAGCGAGTAGTAGCTCCCGACGTCGACGACCGTGAGGCCCGTCGTGCTTATTCCGGACGTCGCCAGAAACAGGGCGTCCAGAAACGGTTGCCGTGTGCCTTCAGCCGAAGATATGGGCAGCGAGAGCAGTAATGCGCACGTGACCGTTATTACGGCGTACCCGAGGAGAAGCAGCTGGTACGGCGAGAGTCTCCTCCAAACGCTGTTGTTCCTTCTCATGATCTTCCGCCTCTTCAATCCTCAATCATCCATCATGGGCGAAGGCGGATCAAATCAAGAAAAGGTCAATAATCACGCGGCTGAGCGAAGGCGATATCCGATGCCGGGTTCGGTCAGGACGTAGGTCGGCCGGTCGGGGTCGGGCTCTATCTTGCTGCGCAGATTGCTTATGGTCACCCGCAGGAGGTGCAGGGCCCCCTCCATATCGTCGGGCTTGTTCCAGACCTCTTCCAGGATCTGTTTATGGGTGACGATCCTGCCGGCATTGAGAACGAGGAGCTTCAGAATATCGTATTCCGTGGGCGTCAGATCGATCTGATCGGCCTTGACCGTCACCCGATGTCGCGCGGCATCCATCGAAAGCGCGCCGACCCTGAAGATCTCCTCCTGGTCCGCGGGCAGCAGGCGCCGCATCACCGCCTTGAGCCGCGCGAGAAGCTCGGTGATGCTGAACGGTTTCGTCAGATAATCGTCGGCTCCCGCATCGAGCGCTGCAACCTTGTCGTTCACCTCGTCCCGGACCGAAAGTATAATGATGGGAGTCTTTGCCCGCTTGCGGACTTCCCGGATCACCTCTACGCCGTCCATGTCGGGAAGCCCGAGATCGAGAACGACGACGTCTGGATGAAACGACACGGATTTTTCCAGAGCGTCCGTTCCCGATGCCGCCTCGATGACGGCATAGCCGTGCGATGCGAGAGACGCCTTCAGGAAGCGCCGGATCGCCTTTTCGTCGTCCACGATCAGAATTCTCACGCCCTGGTTCTTCATCACGATCGACCCTGCTCGCGTCGCAGCGGAAGCGAGATGGCGAAGGTCGCGCCGACGTCCGGGTTGCTTCTCGCGGCGATCTCTCCGCCGTGCGCCTCGACGATTCCCCTGCAGATGGAAAGCCCGAGCCCCGTTCCCGTCACGCGCTGCGGCTGCTCGGCCCGGTAGAATTTCTCGAAAATGCGATCGAGGTCGCCTCTCTGAATGCCGGAGCCTCGATCCTCGATCTCGATTTCCGCTCTGTCCTCCATAACGCGGGCTCTGATCGCGATCGGCGCGTCCGGCGGCGAGTACTTGGCGGCATTATCGAGGAGATTCGAGAACACCTTCATCATGAATGAGAAATCCATCGGTACCTCGGGGAAATCCCGCGGGATGGTCATTTTCACGATTCTGGCCCCGAGCTTGTCTCTGAGCTGCTCGAGGGCTGCCCCGATCACGTCTCTCAGCTCGCAGGGCTTTTTCGAGATGCGCAACGCGCCCGCTTCCATTCTCGTCATGTCCAGCAGGTTGCCCACGAGCCGGTTTAGGCGGTCCGCCTCTTCGGAGGCGGTCTCCAGAAGCTCTTTCCTGGTTGAGTCATCGAGCCCAGGAGCGTCGTCGAGAAGGGCGGTCAACGTCCCCGTGATCGATACGAGAGGAGTTCTCAGATCGTGAGAGATCGAGCTCAAGAGCGCGGATTGGAGCTTTTCCGTCTGCTCCATCAGCTCTATCTGACGGGTCTCCTCCGATAGCTTCGCGCGCTGAATCGCAATCGCGGCTTGGTTCGTAAGGGCATTGAGCAAGCTTTCCTCGTCCGGGGTGAGACCGTCTCTGCCCTTTCGAAAGCAAATGCCCAGTACGCCTATCACTCCTTGCGGAGTCCTGAAGGGAAGGTAGCGGGTCTTCCTCGAGGGCAGGTCGTCCGAGCCGCCTCCGACCGTTCTGGCGTTATCGAAGGCCAGTTGAGCCATCGCATTCTCCCGCTCGTTCACGGGAAAGCCGGGTTCGCCGCTCCTGAGCTCCAAAACGCCTCCGGCCGGCAGATAGACCGCCGAGCTGCAGTTGAAAATCTGCCCGACGTTCTTTCGTATGGCGCGGAGGGAGGAGTCGAAGGTGTCGGAATCGGCCAGATCGGCGCTCATGCGATACAGTGCGGCGGTCTGCGCTTCCCGCTTCCGCGCCCGAAGGGTCTGCTCCCGCATTATGGACGCGAGCGTGCTGATAACGAGCCCAGCGGCGAGAAGTCCGACGAAGGTGAAGGTGTATTGAATGTCGGCGACGTTGAAGGTCAGATAGGGAGGGACGAGGAAGAAATCGAAAGCGATGACACTGAGAAGCGACGTTACTATGGCCGGTCCCTTGCCCCATCTGACCGCGGTTATCACGACGGCGAGAAGGTAGAGCATCGCGAGATTCGTCGGCTCGAGGCTCCTCTTGACGATTTCGC
>JAQTVX010000166.1 GCA_028706585.1 Candidatus Krumholzibacteriia bacterium
TCGGACGTGAAAAGGTGCTTCTCAGCCATAAACCAACTCCTTGGAAACGCGAAAAATGAACGCTCGAGTATTGAATACGATTAACTCTCGCTTCTCGAAAAGCAAGTGAAAACGTCCGCGGGACGGACCTTACCGATAGTCGATCTGGGAGTAGTCGCTCACGTTGACGCTGCCCTTGCGGCCGGTGACCTCGGCGAAAGCGCCGACGACCGACCCTTCGAGGATGATGTTCTCGATGCTCGATTCCTCGTTGAGAATCGAGTTCTCGATGATCGAATTGCGAATCTCGCATCCCCTCGCGACCGAAACGTACGGCCCGATTATCGAGCTCGTGATTTTGCTCCCCCTGTCGATGTAGCAGGGGGGGATGATGATGCATCCGTCGCACTTGGCGCCGGGCTTCACGTCCTCGAGCAGAATGCGGTTCGTCTCGAGAAGCGTTTCAACCTTCCCGCAGTCGTACCAGCCGTCGATGTGGAACGGGTGAAACTCGGTGCCGCGGTCGATCATGAGTTGCAGGGCGTCGGTAATCTGATATTCGCCCTTGGTCATGATCTTCTTGTCGATGACCGATTGGCACGCCTCGAAGAGGGGCTTCGAATCCTTGAAATAGTATAGCCCGATGAGGGCCAGGTTCCCCTTCGGATGCTCGGGCTTCTCTATGATCTTCCTGACGACGCCCTTCTCCACCTCGCAAATGCCGAAGCGCTGCGGATCCGCCACTTCGCGGACGCCGAGCACATAGCTCGCGACCTTCGGGATGCGCGCGAAATCGGTCTTTATGATCGTATCGCCGAGGATGATGATGAGCTCGGAGTTGTCGGCATACTCTCGAGCGAGGGATACGGCATGCGCGATCCCTTTCTGCTCCTTCTGCTCTACGAACGTGATCGGCACCTTGAAGTTGGCGTTGAGGTATTCGCGGATGAGTCCGCCCTTGTAACCTATGATGGGAATGAGCTCCTTCACACCCATGGCCAGAAGGCTGTCGACGATGTGTCCCAGGATCGGTTTCCCCGCGACGTTGAGAAGCGCCTTCGGAATGTTGAGCGTGTGGGGCCTCAGCCGCTTTCCGATTCCGGCCACCGGTATGATCGCCTTCATGCATCCTCCATTTTAAGCTCTTCTTTGATTCGATCTATCTTCTCGATCGGGGTCGGATCCTTGCCGTATTCGACCGCAAGGTAGACGCTCGTGAAATCGCCGAGAAGAATGCAGGACAAGAGCCGCGCCAGGCGCCCGCCGCGCCCCTTGTCGCCTTCGCTCTCGATCAGCACGGAGCCGCTGGCCAGCGGTTCGACCATCCGGAACACCGCTTCGAGCCCTCGCTGGACGCGCGGGTGATCCTCGGCGTCGCGGAGCACTATCAGGAAGAAATCGCCGCGCAGCCGCTCGGGACAGTCCCAACCCATGATCTCGTTGTGTCCGAGCTCGGGAAAAGTATTGGCAAACGCCATGCTCTTCGCGTTTTCGTTGAACTGGCACTTCCAACGGTATGCCGCGGCGCGCAGGAGCCCGTCACCCCCGTAGATGAACACGGTCTTGCCGTATATGCGCTTGGCCAGCTGCAGTGCGCGGCTGTCGACGGGATCCCCCGACAGCGAGTACTTCTCCGCTATCTTGCGGCTCTTGCGTATCGCGAGCGCGATCTCCTCATCGGCTACCGGGTAGATGCCCCATTTCGAAACGAGACCGAGAAGCGGCGTGAAGAGCGCGCCCAGCGCCGCGCGGGGGGGCATTCCAGCCGGAACGCGGATCACGCGGACGCCTGCCAGGTCGGCCTCATCGGCGAGCGCTCCTCCCGACGTGACGACGATCGTCGGGCACTTCCGCATGAGGGCGTTCTGGAAGCAGCCCAGCACCTCCGCGGTGTTTCCGCTGTAGCTCACGCAGATGACCGGCGTCGATCTGTCGGCGAACGCGGGAAGGGCGTATGTCGATTCGAGGTATATCGGCACGCGCGCATCGTGCTGGATCAGGTCGCGCAGGAGCATTCCGCCGATCGCCGAACCGCCCATCCCACAAACAATGAGCGGCGCTGTGCCTTTCATCGCCGGCGGCTTGAACGTCTTCATCGCGCGCCACGTTTCCTCGATCTGATCGGGGAGATTGATCACGAGATCGAGCATCTTGCCCGTGTCGACCCGGTAGTGTCTCGTAAGATCCTCGTGACTCATGATGCAGCCTCCGGGTGAAATTCCCTGAGCTCCGGCCGTTTTTCATGGATAAATCGATCGACGAGCTCGCGCACCTCGCGCGCGGTTCCCATTGCGAGCGCCTTCCGCACGAGAGAGCGGGTCTCGTCGTAGGTCACGGAACGGACGATCTTCTTGATCGTCGGGATGAGGTACGACGCCGCGCTGAACTCGTCGAGACCGAGCCCCAGCAGCAGGAGCGCGCCGTAGATATTTCCAGGCATCTCGCCGCATATGCCGACCCAGATCTTGTTCTTGTGAGCGGCCGCCACCGTATCGCGGAGCAGCCTGAGAATGCTTGGATGCAGCGTGTCATAGAGATACGATATTTTCGCGTTTCCCCGGTCGACCGCGAGCGCATACTGGACGAGATCGTTCGTCCCGATGCTGAAGAAATCCACCTCGCGCGCGAGGAGGTCGGCGATGGCTACCGCCGATGGAGTCTCTATCATAACGCCGATCTCCGGCCGCTCGCCGATCACGTAGCGCTGCCGCTTGAGGTCGTCTTTGACCTCCTCGCAGATCTCCCGCGCGAGACGTACCTCATCGAGCACCGATACCATCGGGAACATTATCTTCACGTTGCCGTGCGCGGCGGCCCGGTAGATGGCCCTGAGCTGCGTCTTGAAGATGTCCTTGCGCGCGAGCGTGAATCTGATCCCGCGCCACCCCATGAATGGGTTCGCCTCCCGGAGATCACCGACCCATCGCGCGATCTTGTCGCCGCCTACGTCGAGCGTGCGGATGATGACCGGATCGGGCTGGACGCGCTTGACGACGCTCGAGTAGTACCGGTACTGCTCTTCCTCGCTCGGCAGCGTGTTCCGCGTTATGAAGAAATACTCGGTTCGGAACAGCCCTACGCCTCGAGCGCCATGACTGACGACGTCCTCGACCTCGTCCGCGATCTCGATGTTCGCCGACAGCTCTATTTGGTGCCCGTCGAGCGTGACGCCGGGGTAATCGCGCAGCGTGAGCAGATTCTTCTCGAGCTCGTTGTAACGCGCCTGCATCTCGCGGTACATGGCCACCGTCTCCGGCGCGGGATTGACGACGACCTGTCCCGTGATCCCGTCGACGATGAGATCGTCGTACGGTCTCACGCTCTTGCTGATGTCGTTGAGCCCTACCACGGCGGGGATGCCCTGCGAGCGCGCCAGGATCGCGGCGTGGCTCGTGCTCCCGCCCGCGTCGGTCACGAACGCGAGAACGTACTTCTTGTTGAGCCCGGCGGTGTCGGAAGGGGTCAGCGTCCTCGCGACCACGACCGCTTTCTTCCTGAGACTCGTAATCCCCTCGACTCGCTGCCCCAGGAGGTTGCGGAGGACGCGCCTTCGAACGTCGCGGATGTCCTCCGCGCGCTCTTTTAGGTACTCGTCCTTGATGTTGGCGAAAGTCGTAAGCACCTTGTCCAGCACGAGACTCAGGGCATAGGCCGCGTTGACCTTTTTCCCTTTGATCATCTTGATCGTTTCGCTTCGGAAGAGCTCGTCCTTCAGTATCATCCGGTGCGAATCGAGTATCTTTCCATGCTCCTCCCCGATCTCATCCTCGAGGGAGCGCACGAGCTTCTGGAGCTCCTTTTCGGTCTGCGCGAGGGCCGCAAGGAATTTCTCTGTTTCCGCGTCGACCTGCTCGGGGGCGATATGCTCCTCGGAGACCGCCAGATCCTCGACGTTCATGACGAACGCCTCGCCGAAGGCGATCCCCGGCGACGCGGAGATACCGTTGAAGATTCTTTCCTTTTGCTCGGCTCTTGCGTCGTCCACTAGCCGGTCTCCTGGGCAAACTGGTTATCGATGAGATCGATGAGATACTCGAGCGCCTGCCCTTCGTCCTCGCCGTCAACGCTGAACAGGAGCTCGGCCCCGCACTCCGCGCCGAGGCCGGCGACGCCGAGGATGCTCTTCGCGTCGACCTCCTGGCCGTCCTTGGAAACCGTGATCTGGGACTTGAATCTCGTGGCGGCCTTGACGAGCTCGCCGGCAAGCCTCAGGTGGATGCCGTTCTTATTTTTGACCCTCGCGCTGCCGCTCACCATTCGAGAACTCTCCCCAAACGTGAATTCCAAAACTCACCACAATCTCGCGAAAGCGCCCCCGTATACGACGAGGTACAGCGCCGTCGCCAAGAGAAGAACGCCGACGTTTCGCACCGGAGACGTCCGCTTCCCGAGTATGGCCGATGCCGCCAGCACTATTGCGCCCCAGACGAGAAAGCCTCCGCCCCCCGCACCCCGCGAGCGAACAAAGAGAAGCGCCGCGAAAACCCCGGACGCGAAGGCAGCGCATCCCGCGACCAAGCGCTCCTCACGAAAAAGCCGGGCGACGAACGCCCCTCCCATACCTTCGCCCAGCTCGGTGCCGCTGCAATATCCGCCAATCCGGTATTGAAAGTGATAAATATTGTATCCCGCGAGAAAAGCTGCCAGACCGACGTACGAACCATAAATAGCAGATGTGCACGCGATTGTCAATCCGAAGGGGATCAGGAGCCCGTCGAAAAAGTGGTTGGCCCGCGCCGCCAGGACGGAAGAGAGCGCCGTCTTCGTCCGGTCGATCCGTTCCGGCGCGACAGGCTCGCCGCTCGAGCGTCTCCGCTCCATGTTCGCGACGACGCCGGCGACTGCGGATGAAAGATAGAGCCCTCCGTTGAAATAGTCCAGGTGTCGCCGCGCGATCTCCTTGGCATCATTCGCCGGCCCCCCCCATTTCTTCACGAACGGCGAAATGACGGCGTAGAAGCCAAGCCCGTCCATCGTCTTCTCGTTCCGGGAGCTCTGAATGAAGAAGAGCCTCCAGATGGCGTTCCAATGCTCCTTCAAAAACGCCGTCCGGGCGTGGCCCCGGCCGGGGGCCCCGTCCCCTGTCTCGATCCCGATATCTCCCTGCATCCGATTCCGTTCCATATCAGCCCCTGAAGAAGGCCATGAGAAACACGGCGCCGAAGCCCGCGAGAAACAGAAAAAGGCGCACACGCGCGAGGTTCATCATAAGCAGCGTCCCCGCCCCGATAAACGGCAGTAGCACCGGAAGCGAGCCGAGCGGCTCGCACCACTTCCCTGAAACCGCGCGGGCGATTCCTCCGATCGCGGGGACGCCGGCGAGCACCGCCACTCCCACAACGGCGAAACCGATGGCGAAATGAACGCCCACGCTCGAGAAATGGAGGGCGGACGCGAGA
>JAQTVX010000167.1 GCA_028706585.1 Candidatus Krumholzibacteriia bacterium
CGTTCTATCGTATCGGGCTCCCGCGGACGTTTACACCGTAGGCGCGGTTTGCCTGGCCTACAGAATCGAAAACGTCCTGGACCTTTGCGTCGGCACAAACCTGTGCTTCGTGAACTCGGTCTTTGGCACGAACGAGACCGTCGAACGGCGCTTCAGCGAATATGACGGCGACGACGTCGGGTATGAGATGTACGCCGAGGCTCACACGAATTTCCTCAATCCAATCGAGGTCGGCTTCCAGCTCGGCTACAGGGGGCTCAAGATAGACACTTTTACGGATAGGTACGGTGACGTGGCCTATTTCGAAGCTGGCAGGAAAATGGTGGTGGATTACAGCGGTGTCTTTTTCTACCTCATAGCTTCGATTCGGATATAGGGTCCGCCGGAAATAGAGAGGGGAGGCTATCGCCTCCCCTCCGAGATCATGCGCCTCCGCTTGGATGCCATGCGAAGACTCAGGGCCCCTGAAATCTACTCGGATTTCTCCTTCTCCACTTCCTTGATCTCGATCTTGCACTTGGTTTCGCCCTTGTCTCCCTTCTCCATATGGCATTCCTTCGAGGCGTTCCTGCCCCACCGCTCATCCATTGATCCACAACGCATCATGCAGCGGTCCATACCGCGGCAGCAGCCCTTCTTGCCATCCTGGCGGAACATCATGCGGTTCCAATTGCCGGGCTTGTTCGAGCAGCGTCCCTCCCGCTTCTGCATCATCATCATGCCGCCCCCGTTGCCGCCCATGCACCGGTCCCCCTCGATCACGCGGATCTGCCTCATCATGGGACCGGACCCTGCGCCGGGCGTCTCGCCTTGCATCTGACACCCGCCCATCAGGCCGGCCTGAGCACCCATGCCACGCATCCGCGGCATTGACCCGCACTTGTGAGCGGCATTCTCTCCCCCGCCGCCACAGCCCATCTCCGACTCTTCCATCATGTCGCGGCAGTCGCCCATCCCGAGATGCATCGACCCGGGCCATTCCTTTCCGACGAGCTTCCTCATGGCGAGCGCCTGCTCGATGCCTGCGAGCTGGCATTGTTCCCGCACGGCGGACATTTTCTTCACGAGAGCCGTGATTGCTTGCATGTCGGGCTCGGACTTCGTGATTTCCTTCTTGAGCATGATCGCGAGCTTTTCCCTCTCCGCCTTGAGATCGATCATCTTCAGGCGGAAATCGGTTCTGAGCTCCTCGACCTTGGCCTTCTGTTCATCCGTGAGCTTCATCTGTTTCTGGCACGCCATCTCTTCCTTCTGGCCCGCCGTTCTCTCCTTTTCGCACGTCGCCTTTTCCTGCGCGACGAGCAAGGAGGCGCTCAAGAACACCATGAGCACGAGCGCCATGCCGATAAGTAGAACTCGCTTCCTCATCCGGTCTCACTCTCCTTCCCCTTCGGGGCATTTTGGAACACATGGATCAGGAGGGCTGCACCTGATCCGTATCATGCGCATGAACCGTTCCCTCTCCTCGGGACTGAGGGCAGAGCGCACACCGAGAGCCCTGTGGATCAGCCTCTTCTCCAGTCGTCCCTGGATAACGGATATCTCGTCCACTTTCGCCATGATCGCTTTCTCGTCGGGCTCGGCGGCACCCATAAGCTCGACCAGCTGGCCGCGCGCTCTCTGCAGATTCGCGCGCTCATCGCGCATCCCCCCGGACGTATCAGCCATGGCATGCGAGAACCGCGCGGCTCGCTCGGGGGGAATACCTATCTGGCGCGCGAAACGGCTGCACCGTCTCCCGAATGCGTCGGGCGGCAGATCTCCATGCGGCGGGCCGAACCCTCCGGATGCAGATCGCCTGGCGAAGCCGTACGCGAACGCGCCGATCACGGCGATGTTGAATGTGAGAGACAGGATAAGCGCAATCTTCAAGCTATTCCTGTCCATCTCCGCCTCCTTCGGACGAAGCCATCAGGATGTAGCCGAACGAACCGGGCGGATATTCGTCGAGATACTTGAGCTCGAGAACGTCCGTCTGATTCTGCGTGACCTTCGACACGTAGCTTTCGCGAATGAGGCCGCCGATCCAGACGCCCAACACAACGGCGGCGGCCGTTGCGGCAGGCACGGCGAACCTGAGCCATTCACCGACCCATCCCTCCCTGCGCCGGGCCTCGACGGCCTCCAGAATCGACGGGAGAAGCGAAGGGGGAGGATCGAGCTCTCTCGCGGTGCGGTGCATCGACAGGCCGGAGAGGGACAATTTCTCGAATCTGCGGCACTTCTCGCATGAGGCGAGATGCGATTCGAGCTCCTCCAGAGCGGCGCTATCGATCGCTCCGTCGAGTCTTCGCGATATCATCCTGCGGAACTTCCGGCATTCCATTCCAGGCTCCTCCTCTCCCTATATAAACGCGCGAGACATGACAAACTTGCGAAGAATTTTCACGCGGACGAGCCGCCATCGCGCAACGCGCGGCAAAACAACGAGTTATGCATCGCCTTTTCCCTCGTCCGATCCGCCCAGCTCGTCCGCGATCCGCTCCCGCGCCCTGAAAAGCATCGATTCGACCGATGCGACGCTCTTGCCCATGGCCGCAGCGATCTCCTCGTACGACAGCTCTCTCGCCACCCTGAGCTCCAGGGCGATGCGCCAAGGGCGGGGCAGGCTCGACAGAGCCGCCTCGTAGCGCCTCCACGTCTCGCGCGAGTCGAAAGATGCAGCCGGATCGTCCTCCCGCCGTCTCGAAGGGACATCGAATCCGCTGTCGATCATCGCGTCGATCGAGAGCGCCGCCCTGAGCCTACCTTTTCTCAAATGGCTCAGCCCCATGTTCGCTGCGATACGGTACAGGTACGCCCTGAATGAAGCGCCGGCGCGATACCGCCGCGCCGCGCGGAACAGTGCGACGAAGAGCTCCTGTGTGAGATCCTCCGCGTCCTCGGGGTTTTTCGTGAGACGGAGAAAAAAGTTGTACGCCGCTTTCTCGTGGCGCACCACGAGGGCGCGGAACGCATCCTTCTCGCCGCGAGCGACGCGGGACATCAGATCCGCATCGTCGTCCACCAAGCGCTAATCGACCTCCACGGTTTCCGCGATCTTGAAACCTTCGTGGTCGGTTCTCTGGATCCGCGCTGCGGCGATCTCCGGATCGTGCTCGAAAAAGAGAATCCATCCCTCGTCGGCGGCTCTCGCAAGCATCTGCTTCTTCTCTTCGAGCGTCTTGAGGGGAAAATGATCGTAGGCCATGATGTAGGGCAAGTTGACGTGCGAGGCGAGTGGAATGAGGTCGCCGCAGTAGAGCACATTGCCGGCGGAGGTCGATGCGAGGATCACCTGATGTCCGGGAGTGTGCCCGTCGGTCGGAATGAGCCTGACGCCCGGAAATATCTCGACTACGCCGTCCGCCAGCCTCAGCAGCCCGGCCCGCTCGATCGGGAGAAGGTATTCGGGGAAAAAGCTCGCGCGGTCCTTTTCGTTCGAGTCCAGAGCCGCCTCCCATTGCTCGCGCTGGACATGATGAACGGCGCGCGGCAAGGCGAGCTCGATGCCGCCTCCCGCCGAGCGATAGCAGAATCCTCCGGCGTGATCGAAATGGAGATGCGTCGCGACCGCGTCCGTGATCGAATCCGGATCTATGCCCTTCCGCTCGAGCGCCGGGCGGAGCCCATCCGTTTTGACACAATAGTTTCGCTTCATCTTTTCTCCGAAGTTCGTGCCGGCGCCGCTGTCGATGACGAGCCGGTGTCCGGCTCCTTCGACGTAGAGCGCGCGCATCGCCATCGAGATCCGGTTATTCTCATCGGCGGGATTCGTCCGGCTCCAGAGAACCTTGGGAACCACTCCGAACATCGCGCCCCCATCGAGCCTGAACGAACCGGCATCGATCGCTCTGAAATCGAAAGCCCCGAGCTTCATCCCTCGTCCTCCATGACGATCACGGCGCCGCGAACGGCGAGCACACACGCCTTCGACGTCATCGCGCGCGGGGACCGTGCCGACGTTACTTCCTCACCTTGAAACGCTTGTCGAGATCTTGGATCTTCTCGACGATGCCGCCGTATTCGAGCTCGCTGTAGCCCAGCATCGCGGGCCCCGAGAAACCCTGGTCCCGGATGTCCAGCGCCTTGCGCGAAACCCGGCCGCGAACATAATCCCAGAACGGATGGTCGAAGGCGTCGGCCGCCTCGGTGAGCTTCCCTTCGTGCACGCAGAAGGCGGCGCATGAGACGACGGGCGGCCCGTCGAAAAACGAGATCGCCTCGTTCTGTTTCACCGGCATGAGCGGCCCGTTGTGGCTGCCGCGCATGAAACCGGCGACGTAGTGCCCCTTGGCGAAGGGCGCGAGCACCTCCCCCGTGGCGGGGAACTCTCCCTGCACGCGGACCAGCATCACCGGGTCGTCCTTGCCGGTGTACTTGCCGGCGATATTGTGCAGGCGCGTCGTGCTCACGGACGCCGCGAGATCGCCGGACGAGCGAGAGTGAATCTTCTCGATGACGAAACGCTCGTTGTCGCGGAGAAGCGCCGCGAGGTCGTAGAGCTCCTCGGGGGCGTTCAACGAAACGAGCCTGTCCCCCTCCGTATGCTCGACGTCCATAATGTCGAACTTGAATCCCTTCGACATCTTTGGGCTCAGAATAAGACCGCTGCAGTACATCGGATCGACGAATCCGAGATAGAGCGGCAGATTGTATGCGCCCGGATCGGTCTTGTCGGCGGCGAAGAAGAGAAACGGCTCGTTCGGACGCTCCTCGAACTCCATCTCGGCGACGGCGGGACCCATCCCCTTGATGTTTCCGCTGAAAGCGTCCTTGAGCAGGTCCTGGCCCGCCCCGTAAAGACCCATCTCCTTCGCAAGCTCCGTTCCGGCCTTGAAGGCATCCCAGGCGAGCTTGTGAATATCGCTGTTTCCCTCGCCGCGGCTGTGGCTGATGAGAATGGCGATGTCGTCGCCCGTGGAGCTCAAAAAGTAGTCGTGAATGAGCTTCGTCCCCTTGTCCTCGATGAACTCGCGGACTCTCGACTTGAGCCGCTCACCCGGCTTTATGTGGCCGCCGATGGAGCCGATATCGGCCTTGAGCACGGACAGTGTCACCCGCATGGGCAATCCTCCTTGAGATGGGGAGTTACAGATGGCTCATTATACCGCGGCGGAGATGAAGATTTCGAGGGATTTCTTTTCCTTCAGGCCGAGCTGCCGGAAAGCACTCCCGCGATTGACCGCGATCTCGACGTAGCCCCAACTGTTCACGATCGCCATGAGCTTTCCGGGTTCGCCCTGTTCATAGTATTTCCGGATGCCCCTGATCTTCTGTCCGGGGAGACCGACCATGAGATCGTCTCGCGGGACAATCCCCGGGAACACGCCCGCGAGATATGTCTCTTCGATATTCGTAACGAT
>JAQTVX010000168.1 GCA_028706585.1 Candidatus Krumholzibacteriia bacterium
CGTTCCTCCCCGAGGAGCGCGTTGTAGAGGCTGCTCTTCCCGACGTTCCGCCGACCGACGATCGTAACGCGGACGCCGCGCCGCAGCTTGCCTCCGGCGAGCTCGGATTCGAGAAGCCGCGCGATCGAGCCTCGAATCGCAGCGGCGGCCGCTTTCGTCCGTTCGCTCGAGTAGACAGGCGTGTCGTCTTCCGAGAAATCTATGGAGACTTCGATGAGGGCGAGCTCTCCGAGCAGCAGATCCTCGAGCTCCCGCACCTTTCGCGAGAGCGCGCCCTCGAGCTGCTCAAAGGCGATCCGCCGCTGAAGCTTGGTCTCCGAGGCTATGAGGTCCGCAACAGCCTCGGCCTGCGAAAGGTCCATTTTCCCGTTGAGGAAGGCGCGTTTTGTGAATTCCCCGGCGGTGGCGACCCGGGCCCCGAGCCTCACGATCTCTTCCACGAGATCCCCCACCACACGCATACTGCCGTGGCAGGAGATCTCCAGCATGTCTTCCCCCGTGTAGCTCGCTGGGGCTCGCATGATCGCGGTCAAGGCTTCGTCGATCGGCTCTCCCGCCGAGTCCCGGAGAACGGCGACGAAAAGGCGGTGCGCTTCCCGGCTCCCGGCGCCGGGTGAGAGCGCCTCGAGAATTCCCATCGCCCCGGCTCCCGAGACGCGAACGACGGCGATTCCGGAATTTCCCGGCGGCGTGCCGAGCGCGACGATGGTTTCCCCGTTCATGGCCTATCAACGGCTGCCCGGGCGCCTGCCTTCCTCCTGTTTCGCGGGGGAGATGCAGACCTTGCGAAGCTCGCCGTTCCCGATCGTGTACGTCGTGATCCCGTCTAGGTCGGTCAGCGCCATGTGCACGATGCGCCGCTCGGCGGCATGCATCGGCTCGAGGATAACCTCGTGGCTTGTTTTCTTCGCCTTTTCGGCGGCCTTGATGGCCTTCTGCTTCAGAATCTCGTGGCGGTTCCTGAGATATCCTCCCACATCGAGCGTGAGCCTTTGGTAGCCGCCCATCTTCTTCGACACAACGCGGCCGATGAGGTGCTGCAGCGACGTCAACGTGTCCCCCTTGCGTCCGATGAGAAGGCCGTCTACGCCGGCGGTTTCGATATTGATGTAGGTTGTGCCGCTCTGCTCCTCGGAGAACAGCCTGTAGTTCACATCGAGGCATTCCATGATCGCGCGTGCGATCTCATCGACGACTTCCTCGACGCCGCTTCCCGATTTCTTGCGCGTGATCCTGATCTTTGCATCGCGCGCGCCGAATATGCTGAGGACACCCTTCTGGCCCGCGTCGAGAATCTTGATCTCAACCTCGTCGATGCGCGCGCGCAGCGTCTCGAGCCCCTTCTCGAGAGCCTTCTCCACGGTCTTTCCCGTGGCCTCGACGCTGTCGGTTCGAATGTCTTCGCGCGCCTTGCTCATATCCTTGTCCCGATCGGATCTACCCATGCAGATTCCCGCCTTTCATTTAGCGGCATTGAGCCGCGCGGCTTCCTCGGACTCGATCTCCCTCTGTGCGTAATACTGCTGGACGATCGAGAAGATGTTGTTGACCAGCCAGTAGAGCACGAGACCCGAGGGCATGCCGTAGAAGAATATCGTGAAGATGACCGGCATGAGATAGGTCATCATCTTCGTCTGCGATGCCGGTACGCCCTCGCCGGTCGGGGACCCGCCAAGCTTGGACTGGTAGATCATCGCAGCTCCCATGAGAACTGGGAGGAGGTGGAACTCGTTGCCGATGAACGGCACCGAGGCGTGCCACCCGAACAGCTTATCCGGCACCGAAAGATCGTTGATCCAGCTCACGAACGGGGCTCTCCGGAGCTCGATCGTGTTGCTCAGAACATTGTACAGAGCGATGAACACGGGCATCTGAAGCACCAGCGGCAGGCAGCCGCCGAGCGGGCTGACCCCCGCTTCCTTGTAGAGCTTCATTACCTCCTTGTTCTGCCGGTCGCGATCGCCCTTGTACTTCTCCTGAATCTCCTTGAGCTTCGGCTGAATGCGCTGCATGTCCTTCATCGCCTTGAAGCTCTTGTGGGTGAGGCGGTAGAAGAGGAGCTTCGTCAGAATCGACAGAATGATAATTATCACTCCGTAGTTCGGAATGAAGCGCTCCATCCAGATCATGAGCTTGAGAATGCCGAGGCTCAAGAACCGCAGCCAGCGCCCGAGGTCGATCGTCCTCTCGAGCCCGACGCCGAACGACTTGAGCGCCTTCATGTCGAGGGGTCCAACGTACCACGTGTACGAATCCTCGACATGCCGCGGGTCGCCGCGGAACGGAAACGCAATCGAGTAGCCGATGTAGCTCTTGCTGCGATTGCCCTGCAGCGCGAGCGTGCCCGAGCCTCGGCTCTTCTCTTGCGCTATCAGCGCGCTCAGGAAGTACTTCGTCCGCGCCCCCGCCCAGACGATCGTTCCCTCGTGCGCGCGCACCGTGTCGCGCCCGAACTTCGCCATCGGCGCCTGATACAGCTCGCCCCCGACCATTCCCAGCGCCGCGAACTTCATCTCTTCCAACCTGCGATTGCTCTCGGTCAGGGCCATCCCGCTTTCCCAGCCAACGGAATAGGCGGTGCATCGCGCCATCTCCCCTTCGCGCCGCAGCATGATCCCGACGCCCACGGCGTACCCGGTCCGCGAAAAAGCGTAGCGCCTCTCGATGTACTCGCCGGAGGGGCCCGACCGCCTGAACAGGACCATGGCGCTGTCGCGCCCCTGTCCCAGCGCGACGAGCGCGCTGTCGGCCACCGAGACTCCGTCCACGAGCGTCTCGAAGCCCGTTCGCGAGAGCTTCTTCCACACGCCGTCCTGCTGAAGGCCGAGCACCAGCGCGCCTTCGGCGCCGGGGGGGACGATCTCCACGGCCGCGCCGTCCCGGTTCTTGAATTCGCTGAAGGTGACGCTCTCCACCTCGCCGCCTTCGCTCGAAAGCACGACCTTCATCTTCTCGGTCACGACCGTGATCCGCGCCGGGGCGCTCTCGGGCTCGCCCGCGGCAAGGAACGTGGCTGCGCCCGCGACCGGGGTCGCGGCGCGAGTCGTGTCCTGCACGCGCGCCACCGGGAGGGTATCCTCTTTCGCCGCTCTCCGTTCGAGAGCCGCCAGGGAATCGGCTCGCTGGGCCTCGCGTTGCTCGATCTGTCTCTTCAGCGCGAGCTCTCTCTGCTTCGGCGCAACGAAGAGCGCCTGCCAGCCGAGGAGAATGAGAAACGTCAACGCGATCGCCAGCAACGATCTTCTATCCATGCCGTCCTTTCCTTTTGGAAGCCGGATGGGCGCGATTGCGCCGCCGCCGGTTCTGCAGCCGGGCGGGCCTGTGCGGGGTCAGCTCACGGGGTCGTAGCCGCCGCTCGAGAAGGGGTGGCACCTGAGAATGCGCTTGATCGCGAGCGCGGATCCCTTCACGGGCCCGTGCCGCCTCAGCGCCTCCTCGGCGTAATGCGAACACGACGGTGTGAATCTGCACACCGGTGGATGATAGGGAGAGACAGCCACTCTATATATGCGCAAAGCCCCTAGGCCGATCTTGGTGATAATTCTCGAAATCATCCGTTTGTTGAAATGAGTCCAGCCCTTCCCAACGAGCTTTCGACGTCCTGGAATATCTCCTGAAACGTGCATTCCTGCGGGCGAAACGAGGCAATGAAAACAATCCAGAGGTTTTTCTCGACTATGCGATCTTGCAGCCTTCTGAATGTTTCTCTCATGAGCCTCTTCGCCCTGTTTCGCTGACAGGCCTTTCCTATTTTTCTGCTCGCCACGAACCCGGGAACGATTTCCTCGCAGTCGCGTCTGAGAACGTAGACGATAACCCTCTTCCCGGCTTCCCTCGTTCCTTCGCTATAAACAAGTCGAAACTGACCGTTCTTTTTCAGTCCCCGCGATTGCCTGCGGAGATCCGTCCTCACAATCATACGCTCAGGCGTTTTCTTCCCTTCGCTCTCCTCCTTTTCAGAACTATACGTCCATTCTTCGTGCTCATGCGCTTTCTGAATCCGTGCGTCGTTTTCCTTCTCGTGTTGTGCGGTTGAAATGTTCGCTTCATGCTGCACCCTTCTGGAATGATCCGCGACCCTTCATGAATTCATGCCCTATTATACAAAAGCAGAGTAGAATAGAAAAGCTCATAATTTTTGTCAAGCTCTTTATGCCGCAAAATCATATCTCATTCTCCCATCGCGTGTTTCCCCGGCCCTCATCCCGGCGCTTCCGGCCTCCTTTGCCGCGTCAAGTTCTTTTCCGCGGCAAATATTTTTTTAATTCCTTGCCGGCCATTGAGTTACAACTATTTTCCCCGGCCTTTCAGAATTTTCTTGATATGCCTCGGGGCCTGTGGTAGATTCCCCCCCGCGGGATGGGGGTTGATTCCCCGTGAGCGATATTTGCCAGAGGGTCTTACATTTTTGCTGCCTGCTAATATCTGGATGTGGATAACGCTCTAAACTCGATGCTTGAGGCCCGCCGATTCTATTGCAATTATTAGGCTTGTGGGGTTTTCCACGATTGTGGACAACCTCCCTGATTTACAGAGATTATTAATGATCTCGCGCTAGGGATTTGCTATCCCCTCGGGGGAGGCTATATCGGGTTTTTGGGGTTGTTTTCCTCGGTTTTTACGATGAAAGATCGCCTTAAAGAGCTCTGGGACGCCATTCTCGAGTGCATCAGCCTGCACGTCAACGCGCAGAGCTTCCAGACGTGGTTCAAGCCCACGCGTCTCTTGAGCTGCGAGGAGGGGCGGCTCGTGATCGAGGGCCCGAACTCCTTCTTCGTCGACTGGCTCGCGATGCATCACATGGAGAAGATCAAATACGCGGCGCGCGAGACCCTCGGCGAGGACTATGCGATCGAGCTCGTCTCGCCCGCCACACCTCCCCGCGTCTCCGCACCGGAGGCCGATGCGGCCCGCTCAATGATCGTCTCCACGCCGACCGTGCTCCCGAACAACGTTCAGCTCAACGCTCGCTATACCTTCGACGAGTTCGTCGTCGGCAACAGCAACCGCCTCGCCCATGCCGCGGCGATGGCCGTCGCCGATCACCCCGCACGCGTATACAACCCGCTGTTCATATACGGCGGCGCCGGGCTGGGCAAGACGCATCTCGTCCAGGCGATCGGGCACAGCGTGGCCGAAAAGCACGGGAAGATGCGCATCGCCTACGTCTCGGCGGAGGGCTTCATGAACGATCTCATTCAGGCCATCCGATCGGGGATCACGCATGAGTTCAAGGGCCGCTACCGCAACATCGACATTCTTCTCATCGACGACATCCAGTTCATCGCCGGCAAGGAGAGCACGCAGGAGGAGTTCTTCTTCACC
>JAQTVX010000169.1 GCA_028706585.1 Candidatus Krumholzibacteriia bacterium
ACCGCGCCTTCGTTACGCCGTATCGCGCCGCGAGCTCGCGCACGTATGGCGAGCCGGGAGAGCGCGCCAGGAGAAGCTCCAGAAGGAACTTCCTCAGTCTCTTGATCTTTTCGGTGCCGGTTCTGACCTCGAGCCCGTCCTTGACGGGATAGAGGCACGAGGTCACGACCCGCCAGCGCTTCTTCCCCTTCTCCCTGATCTCGACTATGCAGAGCCTGCATGCGCCGTACGGTTGAAGCGCCTCGTGCGCGCAGAGGGCAGGGATATCGACTCCCGCCGCCCGCGCCGCCTCCAGCACGGCGGTCCCCGGCGCCACGTTTGTGGCCCTACCGTTCAAAATCAGCTTCATTTGTATTTCTCCAGAGCCTTGCCTACCGAGAGGTGATCGAGCTTGCTGGAGAGCTCCTCGTCGACCATCATGACGGGCGCCTGTCCGCAGCATCCCAGGCAGCGCACCGTCTCGAAAGTGAATCTCCCGTCGCGCGTCGTCCCGCCCGCCTTCACCCCAAGCTCGCGCTCGATCGCGTCCTTAACCCTCATGGCGCCGCGAACGTGGCACGCCGTCCCCATGCAGAGCGATATCTCGTGGCGGCCGCGCGGAGTAAGCCTGAACGCCTTGTAGAACGTCGCTATCGCGTAGATGCGCGTAAGCGGCACATCGAGCTCCCGCGAGATGATACGCAATTCGGGTCCGCTCAGATAATGGCGCACAGCCTGAAGATCCTGCAAAATGGCGATAATCTGCGAGGCCTTGTGGCCGTGTCTCTCGAGTATCTCCTGGACCGCCTGCGCATCGGGGGCCCCCTTCGTCCGCGCGGCGTCGGTATCCTCGCCCCCGGCGAGAAGTATCTCCTTCATCTTGTCGATCGATTCCATCTTGCTCATCTCTCGACCGCTCCAAACCTGCATACGTCGAAACAAGCGCCGCACTTGACGCACTTGGCCGCATCGATCGTATGAGTCTCCTTTGCACGGCCCGTGATGCAGCTCGCGGGGCAGACCTTGAAACATGCATGGCAGCCGGTGCATTTGTCCTCAACGACACTGAAGCGCAGGAGCGGCTTGCAGACGCCGGCCGGGCACCTGTGGCCGCGGATATGTGCCACGTATTCATCCCGGAAGTACCGGATCGTCGTGAGCACCGGATTCGGGGCCGAGCCGCCGAGCGCGCAGAGGGACGTGGATGCTATGCCTTCCGATATCTCCTCCAGAAGCTCTATATCCCCCCTCTTCCCCTTACCTTCGGTGATCCTGTTGAGAATCTCGAGGAGCGCGCGCAAACCCTCCCTGCAGGGAAGGCATTTCCCGCACGACTCATCCTTGAGAAAGTCGATGAAGTAGCGCGCGACATCGACCATGCAGGTGTCTTCGTCCATGACGATCATGCCCCCGGAGCCCATCATCGAGCCCACTTCGGTCAGGGCATCGAAATCGACCGGCAGATCGAGCTGCGCCTCGCCCAGACAGCCTCCGGAGGGGCCGCCGGTTTGCACCGCTTTGAACTTCTTGCCCTCGGGCACTCCCCCGCCGATTCCGAAAACGATCTCGCGCAGCGTCGTCCCCATGGGGACCTCGACGAGACCCGTATTCCTGATCTTGCCTACAAGCGAGAATATCTTGGTCCCTTTGCTGCCGCCCCAGGGGCTGGCGCTCACGTCGCCCGTGCCGATTCCGGTGTACCAGTCGGCGCCGCCGAGGATGATCCTCGGCACGTTAGCCCACGTTTCGACGTTGTTGAGCACGGTCGGCATTTCCCAGAGACCTTTCTCCACCGTGTGAATGTATTTTGCGCGCGGCTCGCCGGGCTTTCCCTCTAGCGACGCCATGAGCGCCGTCGATTCGCCGCAGACGAAAGCGCCGCCCCCCCTCAATATCGAGACGTCGAACGAGAATCCGGTCCCGAGGATATTTTCTCCGAGAAGCCCGCATTCACGGGCCTGAGCGAGCGCCGTCCCCAAGGCCTCGACTGCGAGCGGGTATTCGTTTCTCACGTAGACAAACCCTTCGTGCGCCCCAACGGCGTAGGCACCGATGATCATCCCTTCGAGAACGCTGTGCGGGTTGCCCTCGCAGATGCTTCTGTCCATGAATGCGCCCGGGTCCCCCTCATCGGCGTTGCATATTACGAATCGCCGGCTGCCGCGCTCGCTCCGCGCCGTCTGCCATTTGACTCCCTTAGGGAAACCGCCGCCGCCCCGCCCCCTGAGCCCGGATTTCGTAATCGTCCGGATGACCTCCCGAGGTCTGCCGCGCTCGAGCACCTCGCGCAGGGCCCCGTACCCGTCCAGAGCAATGTAATCACGAATATCAGAAGGATCCATCTTCGAGTTGTTCCCGAGAATGAGCCGCATCTGCTTCTTGTAGTAGGGAACTTCGCTCTCGAGCTCGATCCGCTTTCCTGTTTCTGGATCGAGATAGAGGAGCCTCTCGACGATTCTCTGCTTCTTGAGAGTTTTCGCGACGATCTCGGGAACGTCCTCGGGTTTCACCTGCGTGTAGAGTATGTCCAGCGGGTGAATGACGACGAGGGCGCCCTTCTCACAGAAGCCGTGGCAGCCCGTCGCCTTTATTTCGACCTTGCGCAGCCGCTCCTTGGCGACCTCGCGCTTGAAGGCCTCGTATACCTTGAGAGAATCACAGGCGCGGCATCCCGTATCCGTGCAGATGCCGACTTGCAGCATGTCGACAGGTCGTGCCTTGAGTATTTCCTGCTGGAATCTATCCAGGCTCTTGAGTGAGCGAAGCTTCTTAAGTCTCAGGACGGAATCCTCCTGCTCCATCTATCTTCAACGGTAAATTGAAATTTATGAGAAATCCCATACAATGTCAAGGGATATGGCATCGACCACGGCGGACAGATATCTCTATGATTTTATTTTGGTTACGACTATCCACCGGACTTCAGCCGGCATCAGAGAGGCTCAGGTCGCGATGGTCAGGATAACCTGATCCTTCTCGACGGACGTTCCTGGGGATACCTTGAGGGATTTGACAATGCCGTCGACCCTGGAGGTGAGATTGTTCTGCATCTTCATCGCCTCGAGAATGACCAGAACGTCGCCTTCCTTGACCTTGTCCCCAACCTTCACTTCGAACTGAACGACCATTCCGGGCATTGGCGCAATGATCGAGTACTCCCCGTTGGAGTTGATCCCCGCTTCAGCCTTCTCGACCTTCGCCTTCGGCTCTTCCCTTTTCGGTCGGGCTTCTTCCTTCTTCTCCGCCTCCTTCTCCTTGGGCAGAGAAGTGTCCTTCTTCACGACGATGGGCTGCGTCTCGCCGACGGCGATAACGCGCGGCTTGCCGCCGACCTCCTCGACCTCGACCGAGTATTTCTCCCCGGACACCGAGACGCTGAAGGTTCTGACGGCCGCTCCGCCGCCTGGCGCTCCCACCGGAGCCTTTTCCATGAGCTGCCCCTTGAGAGCTTTCTCGACGAGCTCGTCCTCGCGCCTCACGTCCTCGAGCGTCTTTGGCTTCGTCTCGGCAGGCGCCTGCTCCTTGCCATACTTCCACTTGAGGAAACGGAGCCCAGTCGTCGGGTACAGGGCATAGATGAGAACGTCACCCTCGTTCTGGGCCAGGTCCTTCACGGCCTCGCGGGCCTTCTCCATCTCGGGCTCCAGAGTGTCCGCGGCCCTGCATGTTATCGGCCTATTCCCCTTTGGATAGCCATGGAGCACGATCTTCTGAATCCTCGGATCGATCTGGGCGGGAGGCCTCCCGTAGAGACCGTACACGTAATCTTTCACCTGGCTGCTGATCATCTTGTAGCGGCCGAACAGCACGTTCTGAACCGCCTGCGTTCCCACTATCTGGCTCGTCGGCGTGACGAGGGGAGGATAGCCCAGCTCCTTCCGCGTTCTGGGGAGTTCCTCGTACACCTCGCTTATCCGGTCCAGGGCGTCGGCCTCCTTGACCTGGCTGACGAGGTTGGTGAGCATTCCACCGGGGATCTGGTGCTCGAGCACGGCGGTGTCTATGATCGACATCTGGGTCGTATTGAGGAACTGCCGGTACTTCGGAGCGATGGTCTCGAGGTAACTACCTATCTCGAAGAGCTTCTCGAGGTCCAGCCCGGGGCTTCTCACCTTCCCTTTGAGCGCCGCCACTATCGGCTCTACCGCAGGCTCCGACGATCTGAGCCCGAATGGGGCCAGCGCGCAGTCGATGACATCCACTCCTGCCTCGATCGCCTTGAGGTACGTCATCGAAGCCATCCCGCTCGTGTAATGGCAGTGGAGCTGGATGGGAAGCCTGACCGAGCGCTTCAAAGCCCCGATAAGCTCGTAGGCATCGAAGGGATTGAGGATTCCGGCCATGTCCTTGATGCAGATCGAGTCCGCACCCATGTCCTTGAGAGTCTTGGCCTTGTCGATATAGTACCTGAGATTGTAGACCTTGCCCCCGATCTTGGGGCCGGTGAGAGAGAAGGAAATGGTGCCCTGGATGTGCTTCTTGGCCTTCTTGATTGCCTTGAAGGATGCCTCGAAGTTCCGCTCGTCGTTCAGCGCATCGAAAACCCGGAAGATATCGATGCCCAGCTCCGCCGCATGTTCGACAAAGGCTTCGACGACGTCATCCGCGTAGTTCCTGTAGCCGACGAGGTTCTGGGCGCGGAGCAGCATCTGCAGCGGGGTCTTCTTGATGCGCTTCTTGAGCTCTATTAAACGCTCCCAGGGGTCTTCATTGAGGTAGCGGGTTGCCACGTCGAATGTCGCGCCCCCCCAAACCTCCATGGAATAGAAGCCAACCCTGTCCATTTTTTCGGCGATGGGCAGCATGTCTTCAGTTCGCATTCTGGTGGCAATTGTGGACTGGTGACCGTCGCGCAGCGTGGTATCGGTTACCTTGACCGCCTTGAAGGCCTGGAGCAGCTTCGCATTTTTGGGCATATGATTAGCCCTTCAGAACAAGCCCTTGGGAGAGGTTTCGACGCCTTTTGCCTATATGAGCGAGAACCTTCTCAGGCGCGTCGTGCTCGGATTCGCCCGAACGGTCAGCACGTGCTTCGACATGGTTTCGCGCCGTGCCGCCATCTTCCATGGGCTGAGCCTCTGTCCGAACCTTCTCTCGTCAAACGAATTCTCCGATTCTATGTAAGCGTGGACCGCCGCAGTTATCACCGCCATTAGCTTGTCATCCATCACCCTAGCCCTCCCTTATCTTGAGAAAGATAACCCCCCCGTTTTCCGGCTGTCAACCATTAAAATCCTCGATCCGGCCCAGGAAAGCAGGTCTAACCGTATATATATTATAATGTTATGAAAGATCCAAGCCTC
>JAQTVX010000170.1 GCA_028706585.1 Candidatus Krumholzibacteriia bacterium
CCAGTACGTCTCGAGCGTGCACGACGTCGGAATGACGTGCGTGAGCGATGCGATTCTCAAGAAGACGCTGGATCTCACGCCTGAGGAGATGGAAGAGATCAAGAAACATCCGCAGCGCGGCGCGGCAATCATGCGGCCGCTCGAGTTCGTCGAGCTCGTGAGCCAGAGCATACCCTTTCACCACGAGCGGCTCGACGGCAAGGGATACCCGATGGGGCTCAGGGGCGACCAGATCCCGATCGGTTCGCGCATTCTGGCCGTGCTCGACGCGTACGTTTCGATGGTAAACGAGCGGCCGTTCCGGACGCGCCTCACGAACGCGGAGGCCGTAGACGAGCTTGTACGTCATTCGGGCACTCAGTTCGATCCGCGGGTCGTCTCGGCGTTCGTCGAGGTGCTCATGGACGAGGGCCAGGTCGAGGTCGATGCGTTCACGCGGATCGCGGACGCGCTACGAACGGTGAAAAAGCACCACCTCGTGCCATAGGAGAGAAAGTACGGTGCTTGACGGAATCAAGAAACGGCTGTTCCGGCCATCTATCCCGCCCGCGGCGGGGAGGGAAGAGGCGGCTGCCTCCGCCGCCGATCCGGCGATCGAGCCGGTGGTGGAGAGCATCTCGCGGACGAGCAACATGCTTCTCGGCGATGCGCCGGCTCAGGACATCTTCGACGATATGGTTCGTTTCATCGCCGAGGATGCCGGTCTGACCCTCGTCATTCTCCGGGTCGCCAAGCCCGGCGGAGACGTTTTCGAGGTCAGGGCCGCCGTCGGACTCGGAGATTCACTCCATTCATCTCCGCACTCGTTTTCCGTGGGGAGGATGGCGCTGCTCGATCTCTGCAGCCGCGGAGAGCGGTGCGGCGGCGGATTCGTCGTCGGAAGCGAATCGGCGCCAAGAGGGCACGAGGCCCCGGTGCCGCAGTGCGTCGAATGGCGGAAAGACGGAATCTTCATCTTCAACATAGAGGACAACGGAAACCTCGCGGGCTTCATAACTGCCGGGTTCTTCGAGGGAGCGCCGGGCGGCCGCACCATGAGCCTCCTGAAGCTTCTCGCGAACGGCGTGCTCATGGCGCTCCAGCGCGATCGCGCGAAGGAGCTTCTCCGGGAGAAGGAGCGCGCGCTCGCGGTCTGCAAGGAGGAGCTCGAAAGCGTCAACCAGCTCAAGTCGAACTTTCTTTCGGTCGTCTCGCACGAGCTCCGCACGCCCCTGACCTCCGTCAAGGCGTACACGGAGACGCTTCTGGACAACGTCGATACGATAAAGCGCGAGACACTCCAGGATTTTCTCCGCGTCATGGACGAGGAGAGCGAGAGGATCATAAAACTCGTCGACAACATTCTCAATTACTCGCGCATGGAGACGGGACACCTCAGGGTGGAGCGGACGTCCTGTAACCTCAACCGCATAGTCGAGCAGGTGCACGGGACGCTCCGCGCCAAGTTTCTCGCGAGAAACATCAACACGGAGCTCAGGCTCCCGCGGCACACATGCCGCATCGACGCGGACCAAGAGCTCGTCACGCAGCTGCTGCAGAACCTCATGTCCAACGCCGCCAAGTTTACCCCGGAGGGCGGCAAGGTGACAGTCACCCTGGAGGAGGAGGCTTCCGCCGCTCGCATCGTCGTGCAGGATACCGGAACGGGAATCCCGGAGGATCAGCTCGAGAAGATATTCGAGCGTTTCTACCAGGTGGACGCGAGCAACACCAGGGAGCACGGGGGATCCGGCCTGGGGCTCGCGATCTGCAAGAACATCGTCGACTGGCACGACGGGAAGATCTGGGTCGAGAACGTAAAGGACTCGGGCGCCAAGTTCGTCGTGCTCCTGCCGATGAAGGACATCGTCGTCCGCCAATCCGTATCGGCCGGATTCATCGGCTCTCGCCGCTTCGAGCGGGAGCGATATCTTCAGCTGCTCGTCGAGATGCTCTCGGAGTTTCTCCAGGCGCACAAGGCTTCAATCATGCTCCTCGAGCAGGATCAGCAGATCCTGAGAATCGTCGCCGCGAAGGGGCTGGATTCCGAGTTTGTTCAGAACACGCGGCTCGAGGTGGGGGACCGGATCGCGGGCAAGGTCGCGCAAACAGGGGAGCCTCTCCACGTTTTCGACATCGAGAACGACACAGAATATGGACGCGCGAACAACACGCTCTTCTACGGAACGCGATCGTTCATATCGACGCCGCTCAAGGATGGCGATGAAGTCGTCGGCGTCCTCAATGTGAGCGACCACGTCGAGGGGCGCGAGTTCACCCGGGCGGACCGGGAGCTCCTCGAGGCGCTCGGCGGCATCATCGTCGGCATGCTCAAGAAGCTCGACGCGTACGAGAAGGTATCGGAGAACTTCGAGAAGCTCAAGGAAGCGATGAGGGCGAGCCTCGACATGCGAGAGGCGTGGGGGAGCGGGAATCTTCTCAACCTCACGCTCATCGCGCTCACGATCGGAAAGAAGCTCGCGCTCGATGAGCGCTCGCTCACCGCGCTCCGCCTCGGAATGAATCTCTACGATCTCGGGCTCATGCGGATTCCGAGGAACATACGCATGAAGAAAGAGGCGCTCTCGCCGAAGGAGCGCGAAGTGCTCCGCGAGCATACGAACATCGGTTTCGCGCTCACTTCCCCCATGGGTCTCGAGGATCGGATCATGAAGATGATCCGAAGCCACCACGAGCACTACGACGGAAGCGGCTATCCCGACGGGCTGGTCGGCACCGAGATACCGATCGAGGCGAGGATCGTGAGCGTCGTCGACGCCCTTCGCGCCCTCATGAGCGAAGGGCCTTACCGGCGCCCCTATTCCCTCGCCGAGGCCCGCGCCGAGATCGGACGCGGATCTTCGACCCGCTTTGATCCGCTCGTCGTGCAGGCTTTCAGCGACGCGCTCGACATTCTCGAGGCGCGCGACGACGGTCACGAGCTCGTGCTGGAGGCATTCGAGAAGGAATTGCAGCGAGAACGAATCGAACGAAAAAAGAACGTTGAAACGCTTCAGCGGGAAACCGCGAAGGAGGAAGCCCGATGAAGAAGGGGAAGATCCTGGTAGTCGACGACGAGGTGAACATCACGCAGATACTCGAGTTCAGCATCGGCTCGGAGGGCTTCGAGGTAATCACGGCGCAGAACGGCGAGGAAGCCATCGAGAAGGCTCGCAGGGAGCAGCCCGATCTCATAATCCTCGACATCATGATGCCGAAGATCGACGGCTACGAGGCTTGCCGGATACTCAAGGCGAATCCTCTGACCAAGAACATTCCGGTCGTGCTGCTCACGGCGAAGGGGCGGGACATCGACAAACGCCTCGGTATCGAGGTCGGCGCCACCGATTACATCGTGAAACCGTTCAGCCCGAACAGGCTCGTCGAAAGGATACACCAGCTTCTCTCCTGCCATAAGTAGCGGTTTTGGGTTGCGGCGGGGGAGAGGGCTCCCGTATTGTGTCCTCATGGGAACCCCTGGTAAACCGCCCTCTCTCGTCGACGTCGCCGTGCCATTCCCCGTCGACAAACTATTCACGTATGGCGTTCCCGAGGAGCTCCGCGGCCGGGTGAAGCCCGGCTCGCGCGTGCTCGTGCCGTTCGGCCGCCGGCGCGTCACGGGCTACGTGATCGCGGAACGGAGCAGCGCCCCGGGCGCGGTCAGGATCAAGGAGCTCTCCGGGCTCGTCGACGAGGAACCGCTTCTCACCGGCGCGCTCCTGGATCTCGCGCGCTGGATGTCCGCCTACTATCTCCATCCGCTCGGCGAGGTTCTCAAGGCCGTTCTTCCCTCGAGCGTCAAAGGCAAGGGGCGGATCGGCGGAGAGGACGAGACCGAAGGGAAATTTCCCGCCGAAACCGAATATCCTCCGCTCACCGGCGATCAGCAGACCGCCTTCGCCGCGGTTTGCGCCGCACTCGCCTCGGGCGCTTCCGCGCGGTTTCTCCTGCACGGGGTCACGGGGAGCGGGAAAACCGAGGTGTATCTCCGGTGCATCGAAGAGGCGCTCCGCATGGGAAAGAGCGCCCTTGTCCTCGTTCCCGAGATCGCGCTCATCCCGCAGACGACGTCCCGGTTCAGGCGGCGCTTCGGCGCCGCGGTCGCCGTGTTGCACAGCCGGCTCACGGGGGCGCAGCGAGCCGCGCTCTGGCGGGGGGCGCGCCGCGGCGAGATCCGCATCGTGATCGGCGCGCGTTCGGCGGTTTTCGTGCCGCTCGAACGCCTCGGAATCATCGTCGTGGACGAGGAGCAGGATTCCTCGTTCAAGCAGGAGGACAAGCCGCGCTACAATGCCGTGCGGGCTGCCCGCTTCAGGGCGGAGCGCGAGGGCGCGGTGCTTCTGCTCGGCTCGGCGACCCCGTCGCTCGAAGCCTACGCCGCGGCGCGCCGCGGGGAGACGGGCTACCTCGTGCTTCATTCGAGACCGGGAGGTCTCGAGATGCCGCGCGTCGAGATCGTCGACATGCGGGGTCGATACGAGATCTTCTCCGAGGAGATGCTGCGCTCGCTCGAAGGCTGCATCGCGCGCCGCGAGCAGGCGGTCATCCTCATCAACCGCCGCGGCCACGCGAACTTCGTTCAATGCCGCGGATGCGGCTGGATCGCTCAGTGTCCCGACTGCTCCATCTCGCTCACATTCCACAGCCGCGCCCAGAAGCTCCTCTGCCACTATTGCGGCTTCCAAGAGGAGGTTCCCGACGCCTGCCCGCGCTGCGGCGAGTACAAGATCGTTCACAGGGGAATCGGCACGGAGCGCGTCGAGATGGAGCTGATGAATCTCCTGCCCGGAGTGAGAGTCGCGAGGATGGACCTCGATACGACCTCCGGGCGTGCGGGCCATCTCGCCGTGCTCGCGTCGTTTTCGAGCGGCGAAAAGGACGTTCTGCTCGGAACGCAGATGGTCGCCAAGGGGCACCATTATCCCAACGTGACGCTCATCGGCGTGCTCACGGCGGACCGCGGGCTCCGTTTCCCTGATTTTCGCGCCGCCGAAAAGACATTCCGACTGCTGTTTCAGGCCGTGGGGAGGACCGGACGCGGAGAGAAGGGGGGCACGGTCCTGATCCAGACCTACGCAGGCGACCATTATCTCTATCAATATCTCGTGCGGCACGATTACGAGGGGTTCGCTGCGAGGGAGCTCGAAATACGCGAATCCCTCGGGTATCCTCCGGCGGGAGAGCTGATGCTCTTTACCGTTTCATCTCGCACCCAGGAGCGCTGCGAGCGCTCCGCCGCGGCGGTCGCCGAGGCGCTCGAAAAGGCGGCCGCTCCGGCGAACGCCGGCAT
>JAQTVX010000171.1 GCA_028706585.1 Candidatus Krumholzibacteriia bacterium
GTTGACACGCCGCGCCGGGGCGCTTCATAATAGCGCGGCCCTATCGAAAGAACAGGAGCGTTCGATGCCGGAAAAGACCGCGATACGGGACAGATTTCGCGCAGTTCTGGATCCAGTCGTTCTCGCCCTCATGAAGGCAGGTGTGCCCCCCATGGCCGTGACCGTCTTGGGCTTGGGTCTCGGCCTCGCCGGTGCCGCCTTGATCGCGCGGGGGGCGTTCGTCGCCGGTGGTATCTTCATCATCGTGTCGGGGCTCTGCGATACGCTCGATGGGTCGCTCGCTAGGCGTGCCGGGAAGGTGAGCGTATTCGGCGCCTTTGTCGATTCGACGATCGACCGGGTATCCGAGATCGCCTGCTACGGAGCCATCATCGTTTACTACGCCGCGCACGACGGATGGAATGGATTCGCGGTGCCGCTCACGATCGTCGCGCTCGCGGGATCGCTGCTCACGAGCTACACGAGGGCCCGGGCCGAGGGGTTGGGCCTCGAGTGCCGAGTCGGGATTCTCGAAAGACCCGAGCGCATAGCGCTCATCGTGATCGGGCTGCTCTTCGGGAGAATCGCGCTCTTCGCCATGATAGCGGTTCTCGCGGCTCTCACCATCGTGACCACGGCGCAGCGCATCGTTCACGTGCGGCGGCTGACGGGAAGGACGGAATGAAGGCTCGTCTCATCACATTCGAAGGAATCGAAGGGTCGGGCAAGACCGTCGTCTCCAAGACCGTCTGCCGCTCCCTCGAGGAGGCGGGCATCGTCGTCACCCACGTTCGTGAGCCGGGAGGAACGGCGGTCTCGGAGGCCATCCGCGGCATTCTTCTCGATCCGGCCCGCGGGGAAATGGATCCGAAGGCCGAGCTGTTCCTCTATCTCGCGAGCCGGGCGCAGCTAGTCGCCGAGGTGATCCGCCCGGCGCTCGCGGCGGGACGCACGGTTGTGTGCGACCGTTACATGGACGCTTCCGTCGCATATCAGGGATGGGCGAGGGGGCTCGGCGAGAGTCTCGTCGCCAGGTTGAACGCCTCGGCCGTCGGCGGCGCCGTGCCGGACCGCACCTTTCTCCTGGATTGCCCGGTGGCTGAAGGCATGAGCCGGGGTCCAGACAGGCGGGAGGCGGACGGGGTGGCGGTGCGGGACCGGCTGGAGCGGGAGGACGTCCGCTTTCACGAGAAGGTTCGCGAGGGATACTTGAGGCTCGCGAAACGCGACGGCAAGCGCGTCGTCGTCATCGATGCCACACAAGCCCTGGACGAGGTCGTTCGCGCGATTCTCGGGAACCTCGAACGCCTATTCTCCGTAAAACTAACTGCATAGCAGGCATAATCATTACGGCTTTGATTCCTGGGGCGGGCCTATTATATTATTGCCGCGCCCTGAGATCGGGAGGCGCCTGCCCTCTATTCTGGCATCATTAATGATGCGGGAGGGGAAAAGAGTTGCGTCGACGTCTCATCTCGACACGTGACCGCACAATCGGAGGTTCCGCCTTGAAATTGAACAAGAAAGCGATCATCGGCATCACGCTGGCCTGCGTTCTCGCCGTCGCCGCCATCTTCGTCATGGCCGGCGATCGCGAGGAGAAACAGAAAGAGACCGTCTATCAGAATCTCGAGCGGTTCGGCGCGGTGCTCGACAAGATCCTCAATTACTACGTCGACGATATCGATTCGGACAAGCTCATCAAATCCGCGATCAATGGCATGCTCGATCAGCTCGACGAGCACTCCGTATACATGGACAGCTACGAGTACGACAACCTGATGATCGATACGAAGGGCGAGTTCGGCGGCCTCGGGATCACGCTCGGGGAGCTGGAGGGATTCCCGACCGTCATCTCGACCATCGAAGACACGCCCGCGTACCGTGTCGGCATACAGGGGGGGGACAAGATCGTCCAGATCGAGGGCGTTTCGACGCACAACTGGAAGAGCGAGGAGGCGGTAACGAAGCTCCGCGGCCGCGAGGGCACGCAGGTCGCGATCACGATAGCGCGGGAAGGCCTCCCCGATTCGCTCCACTATTCGATCACTCGCGAGATCATCCGCGTTCCGAGCATCACGTATTCGGCCGATCTCGACGGCGTCGGATACATCCGACTCGCGCGGTTCGCCGAGAGAACGGCCCGCGATCTCGAGGGCGTCATCCGGGATCTCGAAAAGCAGAACGTCAAGGGGCTCATCATCGACCTGCGAAGCAACCCCGGCGGGCTGCTGGAGTCGGCTCGCGAGGTTTCGGAGCTGTTCCTCGACAAGGACAAGCTCATCGTATACACCGAAAGCCGCATCCCGACCCACAACCTCAAGTACTACTCGCGATCGAACAAGGTGTACGACGATGTCCCGATCGTCGTCCTCGTCAACGGGACGAGCGCCTCAGCGTCCGAGATCGTCGCGGGCGCCCTTCAGGATTGGGACCGCGCCGTCATCGTCGGGCAAACGAGCTTCGGCAAAGGCTCTGTCCAGACAGTGTTCAATATCGGCAAGGACGCGCTGAAGCTCACGACGGCGAAATACTTCACCCCGAGCGGGCGCTGCATCCACAAGGACCGCCCGCGGAACGAGGAAGAGCTGATCTCGGAGGACCTGCCTGTGCCTGCGGATACCGCAACGGCGAACACCGGCGAGCCGCACAAGGAATATCGCACGGCGGGCGGCCGTATCGTCTACGGCGGAGGCGGAATCACTCCCGACTGGCAGATCGAGCTTCCGAAGTTCACGGATCTCCAACGCGATCTCGAGCTCCGCAGCATGTTCTTCAACTTCGCCGTGCACTACACCGCGCATCACAAGGTCGCGGATGATTTCAAGGTCACCGATGCCGTGCTCGCCGAATTCCGTTCCTACAGCGGCGAGAACAAATACGCGATCAAGGATTCTCTCTGGACCCCGGAGAACGTCGATTACATCCAGACGGCGATCAAGCGTGAGGTGTTCCGCAAGCTCATGCAAACGAAGGGCGCCTACCTCGCGACTCTCCCCAAGGACGAAGAGGTGAACGCCGTTCTCGAGATGTTCCGCGCGGCGCCGACCCTGCAGCAGATGTTCGCGTACGTGAACGAGCAGTCGAAGAAGGCCGTTGCGGCCGAGAGGCTCGAGCATCCGAAAAACCCCGGAGCCATGAAGAAGGCGGGAGCCAGGACGAAGTGAGGAAGATCGCGATCATAAGCGATTTCGACGGAACGATCTCGCGGCGAGATATCGGGCACCATTTCTTCGGAACGTTCATTCCCGATCGCGAGCGCTGGCTCGAGCTCCTGGAGCAGTGGCGCATGGGCCTCATCAGCTCCAGGGAATGTCTCGAGCACGAGATGACGCTCGTGCGCGCCGACCGTGAAGACCTCGACGTATTCGTGAACGGCGAAAGCATCGATCCGTATTTCAAGGATTTCATCGATTTCTGCGAACGGCGCTCGATTGTAGTTCTCATCACGAGCGACGGACTGGATTACTATATCGACCGTTTGCTCATGCGCTTCGGGCTGGGATACCTGGAGTTCAACGCGAACCGTCTTCGGCTCGCGGACACGGCGCTCGAGGGCGTCGAGTTTCCGTACTTCAACGCGATGGAATGCACGCGTTGCGGGAACTGCAAGAGGTTTCACCTGGAGAAGCTGAAGAGCAAGGGGTATCTCACGGTGTACGTGGGGAATGGATACAGCGACCGATGCCCGGCCGAGCACGCCGACATTGTGCTCGCGAAAGGGGAGCTCCTGGATCATTGCCGCGCGCAGAGAATCGCCCACATACAGTTCGAGAACTTCCGCGACGTGGAGCGCGAGCTCACGTCGCGTTTCATCCTTCACTCGGGCAACATCTCTCTCTGATGCTTCTGAATGGCTTCCGTGTATAGCTCGCTCACGTATCCCAGGAAATCGAACACGTCCATGTTCTCGAGATTCTTCTTGTCGCGGAGCAGATGCATCTTCTCCATGACGTCGTTGAGATCGTTCCGCGAAACGAGCCCTCTCTCGTAGCAGCGCCAGAACTTGTCGAGCGTGTATTGCATGTCCTTGGCGTACTTGTTCGCGAGCGTCGGGTCGAGCCGGGACTCCAGGCTCCTGGCGGAGCGCATGTATGCCTGGTGGGTGAGCCAGTGCCGCGACGAGACGAGTATCGCGACGATCGCTATGCACACGACCAGCGAAACGATTGCTATCGCGAGCGTTTTGCGGTTCATGACCTATCCTCCATGTTTGATTCCAGTGTCCGCGTGAACCATTCCGTCGTAAGGCGCGTCGCGCGCTCGAGTGCGGCCGTCGGCCGGCGCATGGGATGCGAGACGTTGAACGTGTGTCCCGCGCCGTGGATGATTTCGAGGCGAGCCGCTTCTCCGCGCCCGGCGGAGACGAGCGCCTGGGTCTCGCTCAGCGTCACGGCCGCGTCCCGGTCGCCGTGGACCATGAGATGCGGAGCGGCGAGCGCAGCGGCCGCCTTCGGCAGATCGAACTCATCCCGGTGGGTGTCGATATCCTCGTAGTATGCGTAATCGAGGGCGAGCGGTGCGCTCGCTCGTGCGTCGGTGAAGACCAGCGAACCTTCGCTCTTCCATGCGGCCTTCCGGCGCGCCGTATAACGATCGAGCCTGGCGACCGTCGACCAAGTGACGAGCGACCGAACGTCGTCGAGCCCGCGGGAGACGAGAATCGCCGCGGCGCCGCCGCGGCTGTGCCCGAAGAGCCCGAGCTGCTCCCCCGGTGCCCCCTCGGCCGCGAGTGCTCCGCTGCGCACGAACGCGCACACCCCGCGGAGATCCTCCAGCTCGGTTGAAACGGTGTTTGCGGCGAATTCCTCCGGCCTCGCGAAGAGCCCCGTCTCCTCGTCGATGCCGTTCATCGAAAAGCTCATCGTGAGCACGTGAAATCCCGCCTCGGCGAGCCGTTCGGAGAGATACGGGAAGAATCCCCATCGTTTGTGGCCGAGAAAGCCGTGGCATGCAATGATGACGGCTCGTCTGCGCCGCGGCGCGAGCGTGCGCAGGTCGGCGCGAATCGGCCGCCGCCCCCGCGTCCGTATCTCGATCTCCCGTGTCGCCCTCTCCATATACATGCCGTCCTTGCAAACCGCGTGACCGTCGATTATTATGTTTTCACATTCTATATAAAGCGAGGGCGACAAGTGGCAAGAAGAATCATCATCGGTATCCTGTTGACGGTCGTGCTTCTGGGCGCAGCGAGGCGGCTTTCCGTGCG
>JAQTVX010000172.1 GCA_028706585.1 Candidatus Krumholzibacteriia bacterium
GTTGCGGGAGGCGCTCTTCGAGATCGCGAACAAGAGGCTCGGCTGCGCCGGCATCACCGACCGGGAAGGGCGGCTCGCCGGTATCATCACGGACGGCGACCTCAAGCGCATTCTCATAAAGAATCCCTCGGCGCTCGAGATGAAGGTCTCGACTCTCATGACGGCGGGCCCGCGCACAACCCGCGCCGCGGATCTGGCGGTCGACGCCCTCGCTCAGATGGAGATGGATCCGCGCGGCCCCGTGACTCAGCTCTTCGTCACGGACGAGGGGGCCCGCCCCGTCGGGATCATCCACATCCACGACATCATCAGAGAAGGGCTGCGGTAGCCTGCCGCGCGGCCGTTCGCATACCACTTATCTAGAATAATATCAATAAATTAGCCGGTTCGTGCTCCTTCGATGCCCGAAACGGCGGAAAACTGCCCTTGAGTTCCTGATAACTCCTTGGAATTCCTTGTAGTTCCCTATCATTCCCTATTGTTCCTTCTCTTTGGCATAATTGTTGCTTGACAGTTCCGGAACCTTGGATTATAAAAGTAGTTGTGACGCCTTTTGGAGAGAGCAGGGCTTCGGAAGAATGGCACGGGGTGAAGAAAAGGATACGAAGATGGGCTGCCCTTCTTCTCGTGAGATCGTTCATTTTCTGGACGAGGGTTCTGCCCCGGCGCATGGGGTTGAAGCTGTTCGCGCATCTCGGGGGCGTGGCCTTCGCGCTCTATCGGAAGGACCGGGAACGTGCGTTGCGGAATCTGGCGCTGGCGTTTCCGCAGAGCGATCCGATGATCCATGCGGCGATGGCGAAGGGATGCTTCAGGGCGCTCGGTCGCAATGCGTTCGACGCGCTGAGGCTCTCGTATCTGTCCAAGGAGAGGATTCTCGCTCTGTGCACCGTCGAAGGAGAGGATCATCTCCGGAAGGCTCGCGACGCGGGGCGGGGAGTAATCGCCCTCACTGGGCATATCGGGTGCTGGGAGCTGTTGGCCGCCTATTTCTCGTGCAAGGGATACAAGGTGAGCGTTATATATAGGGACATAAAAGACAAGAAGCTCGATTCCCTTCTCGTGGGCGTGCGGCGCCGTCATGGCATCGCCTCGATCCCGAGAGGGGCGAGCGCGGTGTCGGCGTTCAAGGTGCTCAAGCGGGGCGAGATCCTGGCGCTGCTCATCGATCAGGATATAGACGTCGACGGGATCTTTGTGCCGTTCTTCGGCGTTCCGGCCCATACGCCTCGCGGCGCGGCGGCCTTTGCCCTCAGAAGCGGGGCTCCGATAGTGCCGCTCGCGATTCATATGCAGCCGGGCGGGAACCACCACATCACGGTGCTTCCAGCGCTGGAGGCGCCGCCGGAGAGCCTCGGTGAGAACGAACGTATCGACGAGCTCACGAAGCGCTGCGCGCTGGCCGTCGAGAAGCTCGTGAGAATCTATCCGCAGCAATGGGTCTGGTTCCATGACCGGTGGAGAAAATGGCTCGGTGATGGATGCGGCGCCGCAGCGCGGGAACCGCTTCTCGAACGGGAGTCGAGGGGTGAAGGGTCATGGGTTTGAAAAGACCGAACATCATCCTGTACGGCGTGTTTCTCGCTCTGATCCCGGGGCTCGCGGCGATCGCCGCCTCGTGCCAGGACGGCAGCGGGAACCGCGAATCGATCTCGACGGCTGACGTTCCGGACCAGGAATTCAGCGACTTCACGACATCCGAGAGCGACTCCGGGCTCGTGCGCTGGGTCCTCAAGGCTCCGGTAGCGCGCGTCTACAACGCGCGGAAGCTGCTCGTGACCGATACACCGCACATAGAGTTCTTCGACACCGAAGGGATCCTCACATCGGTGCTTACCTCGGACAAGGGCGAGTACAACCAGGTGACGCACGATCTCACGGCGCTCGGGCACGTCTTCATCACGAGCCAGGAAGGCTATGTGCTCGAAACGGAAAGCCTCGTTTGGGTCAACGAGCTCGGCGAGATTCATTCGGAGGATTTCGTCAAGTTCACGAGAGGCAGGGACGTTCTCACGGGCATAGGGCTCCGCGGGGACCCCGAGCTCCGGAACGTCGAGATACGGAGAGACGTCAAGGCCTACCTGCGGGACGAGGATGGAATGCTGAAGGAGGAGATCCAGAAGGAGGAGGGCTCGGGGGTGAAGCAGGGTGAGTGAAGCTCAAGGCGCGAGGCGGAGAGACGGAGAAGAGGCCGTTCCGGAGGCCGCCGGCATGACGATCGAGCCGGTTCCCGACGGAAAGGGTCTCTCCTGCGCGGATCTCGTCAAGATCTACGGCAAGCGCCGCGTCGTGAACGAGGTTTCCATGAAGGTTGCCAAGGGCGAGATTGTGGGGCTCCTGGGGCCGAATGGGGCCGGCAAGACGACCTGTTTCTACATCATGGTCGGGATGATTCGTCCCGACGGCGGCTCGGTGATGCTCGACGAGACGGACATCACCAAGCTTCCGATGTACAAGCGCGCGCGCAAGGGGATCGGTTACCTTCCCCAGGAGGCCTCCATTTTCCGCAGGCTTTCCGTGGAGGACAACCTCATGGCGATTCTCGAGACCGTTCCGATCCCGGACGAGGAACGCAAGCGCAGGCTCGAGTTGCTCCTCGAGGAGCTCGGGATCGCGCACCTGCGCAAGAGCTACGGCTACCAGCTCTCTGGAGGAGAGCGCCGGAGAGTGGAGATCACGCGGTCGCTCGTCACGGAACCTTCCTTCATGCTCCGGGATGAGCCTTTCGCGGGGATCGACCCGATCACCGTGCAGGATCTGCAGGGGATCGTGCGGAAGCTCAAGGAACGGGGGCTGGGGGTTCTCATTACCGATCACAACGTCCGGGAAACGCTCTCGATCACGGATCGCGCCTACATCATGTACGAGGGAAAGATTCTGAGATCGGGGACGGCCGACCAGCTGGCCAACGACCCTGACATTCGTGAAATATACCTGGGTGAAGCGTTTCGACTCTAAATAAGAACAGGATGGCACGCTCGTGGACATGAAAATCGGACTCCACATCGGGCTCCAGCAGCGCCTCGTTATGACGCCGAAGCTCCAGCAGGCGCTCAAGCTCCTGCAGATGCCGACCCTCGAGCTTCAGCAGGTGCTGAAGCAGGAGGTTCTCCAGAATCCGCTCCTCGAGGAAGTCGACGACGCGGATACGGATTCGGACGAGGAGGAACGGACGGAGGCGGAGGAGCCGGCCGAGACGAAGACCGAGGAGCAGCAAGCCAAATCCGAAGAGGCCGGGGAGGAGAGCCTGGAGGCGAAGAAAGAACGCCTCGAGGTAGACGATTACTTCGAGTCGAGCTTCGGATCGGGGGACGGGTTCGCGAACGAGGAGAATCGCGAGGACTTTGTCGAGCGGGTGCCCGTTGCGAAGCAGAGCTTCTCCGAGTACCTCATGAGCCAGCTCAGGCTCATCACGGAGGATGAGAAAACGCTCGAGATCGGCGAGTACATTATCGGGAGCCTCGACGATTCGGGCTACCTCACAGCGGGCCTCAAGGAGGTCGCCGACACATGCCGTGCCACGGAGGAGGACGTTGAAAAGGTCCTCAAGATCATCCAGACCTTCGATCCGGTCGGCGTCGGCGCGCGCGACCTCAAGGAGTGCCTCCTCATCCAGATCGAGGCGAAGGGTATGGGGGACACTCTCGCCGCGCGCATCATCCGAGATCATTTCGAGGAGTTCAAGCAGAAGAAGTACCTCGACCTGAGCAAGGCGCTCAAGGTGCCGATGAAGGAGATTCAGGAGCAGTCGCACGTCATCGGCAACCTGAATCCGAAGCCCGGCCTGGACATAATCGCCGACGAGCCGAAGTACGTGATACCGGATCTCGTCGTCGACCTGGTATCCGACCGCTACATCATTTCTCTGAACGATCGCAACGTTCCGCGCCTCAGGATCAGCCAGTCGTACCGGGACGAGCTTCAGCAGAACGTCGAGCTCGATACCGAGGCCAAGGATTTCATCCAGAGCCGTCTCAAGAACGCCAAGTGGCTCATCCAGACGATCGAGCAGCGGCGGCGCACGATGATCAAGGTGATGGAGGCGATCGTCGAGGAGCAGCGCGAGTTCTTCGAGAAGGGCGCCGCGTATCTCAGACCGCTCACCCTTCAGCAGGTCGCCAGCAAGATCAACATGCACGAATCCACGGTGAGCCGCGTAACGACGAACAAGTACGTCCAGACGCCCCGCGGCGTTTATGAGCTCAAGTACTTCTTCAGCTCGAGCCTCAGCACCGAGGACGGCGACGAGGTCTCGGCGAAGAGCGCCAAGATGAAGATCAAGGGCATCATAGCCAAGGAGGACACTCGAAGGCCCTTGAGCGATCAGAAGATTGCGGATATACTAAAGAAGGATGGACTCATTATCGCGCGCAGGACGGTGGCCAAGTATCGGGAGCAGCTCGGGATATTGCCGGCCCGTCACAGAAAGCAATATTGACATAACCTATTGCAGGGTTATCGATAATACATGACAGCATCGACAAAGGCACGTCGATCCGCAAGCCTTCCGGCCTGGCTGCAGCGCAGGATTCCGCTCTTGGGCGAATGCGGCCCGGTGGAGAGCATCGTCCGCAGCAATAATCTTCATACCGTGTGCCGCGAGGCGCTTTGTCCGAACAGGGCTGAGTGCTATTCGCGGGGGAAAGCCACTTTCCTGATTCTCGGCGACGTCTGCACGCGGGGTTGCGGTTTCTGCTCGGTCCTGCGGGGCGCGCCGAAACCGCCCGACCCCGGTGAACCGCAGCGCGTCGCAAAGGCCGCCGAGGAGATGGCTCTCACGAACGTGATCGTGACCTCCGTCACGCGCGACGACCTTCCCGACGGAGGCGCCGGCATATTCGCTGAAACCGTGCGGTCTCTCAAGCGGCTGGCGAAGTCGCCCGTGGTCGAGGTCCTCGTTCCCGATTTCGGCGGCAGCGTGGAATCGATCGCAGCCGTGCTGGACGCCGGACCGGATATCTTCTCGCACAATGTTGAAACCGTCCGGCGTCTCTACGACAAGGTGCGCAGGGGCGCCGATTACGACAGGTCTCTTTTCGTGCTTTCGGAGGCGAAACGGATTCGCGGGGAGGTGATCACGAAATCGTCGCTGATTCTCGGAATGGGAGAGACGGCCGGTGAGGTGCTGGGAGCTTTCCGGGATC
>JAQTVX010000173.1 GCA_028706585.1 Candidatus Krumholzibacteriia bacterium
GTCAGCGTACAGCGAGTCGGCGGTCGCGAAGCCGAGCGGCCCGCAGGCCGAAGGTCCCGCGAGCCCGTTCGCGTTGCCGAAGCAGTCCGCCGCCGGCGCCGCGATGAACGCGACGTCGATGTGCAGGTCGCCGTCCTGGATCGAGCGCGCCCGTCCGCCATGCGAGCGGAGCACGCAAACTTCTTTCATCTTGCCCAGCGAGCAGGCGCGGCCGACCGGGCCGTTCATCGAGCCTTCGATGCGCGAGATCACGCCGCTCTCTATGTGGCCCACAAGCGGCTCGTGAACGGGGAAAAGGGCCGACGGCGCGAGGACCAGGTTCTTGAGCCCGCGCGCGGCGAGCTTCTCCATTACCATGTTCACGAGAAAATCCCCGTCCCGCAGATGATGGTGGAATGAAACGGTCATGCCGTCTTTGATCCCGCACGCGTCGATCGCCTCGTCGAGGCTCGCGCGGAGCTTATCTTCATAGTCCACGACGGAGCGTATCGGCGGGCCGATCTTTTTGCCCGAGCCGTGATCGGCGTATGCGCCCATGAACGGACGCACCGCGCGTCCATTGACCTCGTCGGGGACCATTCTTCCGATTGCGTTTTTGATCATCTTCATGCCCCATCACCTTCCTTCTTGGCGCTGATGAGGCCGGGAGCCTCGGCGAGCCCCAGAATCTTTCTCGCGCGCGCCTCGATCGGCGCGTCGATCATCTTGCTCCCGAGAGAGGCGACGCCGCTCCCTTTCGCGCGCGCCTTCTCTATCGCCGCGACGACCTTCTGCGCGTACTCTATGCGCTCGGCCGTCGGCGCGAAAACGTTGTGGATCGGCTCGATCTGCCCCGGATGAATGACGCCCTTGCCCTCGAACCCGAGCGCGATCGCCTCCTTCGTGCTCGCGATGAGACCCTCCGTGTCGCGCACGTCGGAGAACACCGTATCGAGCGGCTGCACCCCCGCCGCCTTCGCGGCGAGAACGATAAGCCCGCGCGAGACGAAGCTCTCGCGGCCCTCCTTGGTGCGCTCGACGCCGAGATCCGCCGAAAGGTCCTCGGCGCCCCAGCACATCGCCGCCACGCGGTCGCTCGCGGAGGCTATCTCGTAGGCGTTGAGCACGCCCTTCGCCGTCTCGATGAGCGGCATAAAGAGCGTCCTGTGCTGAAAGCTGTGCTTCTTCTCGACCGCGGCGACCAGCTCCTCGACTTCGCGAATGTCCTTGGCCTCGCCGCATTTCGGGATCAGAAGCATGTCGGGGCAAGCGGGAACGATCATCTCGATATCGGCCCTGCCGTATTCGGTCTCCAGCGGGTTGATGCGCACCAGCTTCTCGGCGTCGCCGAAATCCACCGCCATCAGCGTGTTGCGGACGAGCACCCGCGCCGCATCCTTCTCCGCGGGCGCGACGGAATCCTCGAGGTCCAGGATGATCTCGTCCGCGCCGAAGAGCCCCGCGTTGAGCATGAGGTCGGGATTGTTGCCGGGCAGGTAGAGGCGCGTGCGCCGCAGCCTTTCGCGCCTCGGCTCGCGCACGGGCGCCGCGCGTTCCGGGAGCGCACCTGGCTCTTTGACCTTGTGCAGCCTCCGTGCTGCCGCCTCGACCCGCGCCTCGATGACGCACTCGAGGGCGCCGAGATCCTCGGCCGTGACCTCGGCGTTTTTCACGCCGAGCCTGTCGAGGGTGCGCTCGATCGCGCCCCGTATCTGGTCGCCGAAGAGGTACTCGACGGAGCTCTTGAGCTGCACGGAGACGCCGCCCGACGCCGTCTTCCTCAGAGTAAGGAAGATGTCGCTTTTCTGCTCGGCCCTTCCGACCTTGGTTTCATTCAATTCCGCCATGGCTCACTTCCATTGAAAAGACAAAAACAGGCTCCGGCGGCCGTTCTATCGCCGCCGAGAGCCGATTTTCTCGATCGTATATCACCATGCCCAGTCCTGAAGGATAATGGTTACGGCAGAATGTACCGTTTTTCGGGGCTTTTGTCAAAAGGGGAGAATGGCGGGGCGCGGTGCCGCGCCATGGAGATTATCCCCCTCTCCATGTCCCGTCGGTGCTATAATGAATAAGAGCGGAAGGCGCAAACCAATATGTCAAACAGCGCTAAGTTTTGCATCGTGATTCTCTCGATCGCTCTCGGCGCATTTCCTACCGCCGCAGCCCGTTCAGCGCACTATTATGTGGGCGATGGAGATGCAACAGCTCTGCAACAGAACCTTTACGATGCCCCGGCCGGAGATACGATAATCGTAGGACCCGGCACCTACGCGCTTTTCGGGAGCTTTGAGTTTTCACACCCCCTGCACCTCATAAGCGAGAAAGGCCCGTCGGAGACGATCATCGCCAACTACGGGGGTTGCATTGGCGTCGGCGGCCCCTGTATTGGCTCGAACGGATTCATCGTCTATGGTTTCACGGGCAGCTTCACAATCAAGGGCTTCACGATACGGGACCACCAGTCTAACCCTATCTCTTTAGTGTCCGATGGAGCCGGCATCAGGGCGTTCGCCGGCTCTGGGATAATCACGGACAACATTTTTTCCAATAACGAAACCGGCATCTATATGGTGGAGAGTCCGGGTGTCGTCATCGAGAACAATCTCATCCAAACCACGAGCGGCGTCGGGCTAATAATTTCCTCGGACGCGTCGGCGGATATACGCTTCAACACCATCGTGAACAATGGCTATAACGTATGGCTTGTGAACCCGGTCTCCGTCAGCACCGTCGTGCGGAACAACATCATCGCGCAGGCCGGACATTGGGGCGTGTACATCAAGGGAGGCCCCGGAACAGTCTCTCTGTCCTGCAACGACATTTGGGGCAACGCAAGCGGCACCTGCACCGGTCTTTCAACCGACTGCATCGGAGTGGACGGCAACATCTCCCTCGATCCTCTCTTCTGCAGCGGATACTATCTGCATCAGGAGTCCTCTTGTCTCGGCGCGAACACCCCGGCGCTGTGCAACGGCGACCACATGGGCTGCTATCCGATCGCCTGCGAGGTCGCGACCCAGAAACAATCGTGGGGAAAGGTCAAATCGATATTCCGATGACATTCCCGGACGCCCGGGCGCTCACCGGCTCCCCAAAAGAACGAACGGGCTCTCCGATAGAATATGGAAGCGGGGCGAGTCACCTCTTGCCGCTCCCGAAGATCGACTTGATCGATCCCCAGGATTTTTCTTTGACCCCGACGGTGCAGCTGACCGGGTAACAGCCCATCAGCTGCCCCGAGCAAGACACGGGGACGTTCGGACCGGCGCATGGAGAGCTTGATTGCAGATAGAAGTTGCCGCTTCCGTCGACTCCGCAGAACAGCGGATCGGATGATATATTGCCGTTCACTCCCGTTTGATCATCGATGCCCGTGTATCTGCTCCCATCCGGGTTCCAGACATCGTTGCATTCGATAGTGAGATTCGAAAGCGGAGCAGTGCTTATGAGGCTCGTCAGATAGAGGATGTTGTGCTGAATGAGCGCATGGCAATCACCGGGAGCGATGACGCAATCATCCACAAGCGTGTTGTTGCGGACAATAGATTCGTAGGGCGCGCCGTTCGCGCCGATCACCACCCCATAGGTCCCGTTCGCATAAAAGAGATTACCCTCGATCGTGACGGAAGAATTGCCTTTCACCCATACCGCCCAAGACTCATTCGCGTGGAAGATATTGTCCGCGATCACGCCGCTGGCGTTCTCCACATCGATACCATCCCCATTCATCCCCCCGCCCATACCTCCTACAGAGTGCCACTTGATGGTGAACCCTTTTATGGTGAATGGGCCGCTGAGATTGCGCACATCGAAACCCGTCGACCCAATTGGCGTCACTAAAGGCTCTCCAAGGTTATGGATAATGGTTACTTCGGGCCCCGATTCGCTGATGATGTGCAGCGCCTTTCGGAGATAGTAGCAATTTTCGAAAATGCCGTACGTCCCGGGTCCGACGAGGACAGTGTCTCCATTATTTACGCTCGTTGCACCTATTGCATAGGAAATATCACTGAAATCGCCGGTGCCGTCTTGGCGCACGTGCCATGTGGTCGCATGAGCCGGGGCGCCGTATAACGACAGGGCGATGAGGAAGGCCGCGGAATACTGACGGATTGTCATTCTCTCTCCCGTTGAGAGAATAATTATATCACAATCCGGCCTCGGGAGAGAGCGAATGATGCCCGTCGACATCCAAAACAGGCGGCCGGCCCCGAAGGGAGCCGGCCGTTTGCATTGCAGTGAACGCATTGGGCGGAGAACCCCGTCCCTAGATGTTTCAGTTCAGCCTGAACCGCACCGGCACCGCCACGCGCGTTTTCACGGCCTTGCCCTTGAGCGAGGCTGGTTTGAATTCCCATTTCATCGCGGCCTCGCGAGCGCTCTTCTCGAAAGAGGCTCGAAGCTCTTCGAGCTGGGGCTTGTCCAGCTTCGACAGGGCCTCGCCTTCGAGCTCGGTCTCCGGAGCCGCACCGGCCGTTCCTTCGGCGTCCGCGGGCACGATCGTCGCATCCGTCACCCTGCCATTCTCATCGATCACGAGGCTCAAGCGCACCATCGCCTGGACGCCCAGCTTCTTGGCCTCCTCGGGATAAACAGGGGCCGCCTTCTTTACTAGAACCGGAGCTTCGTCGAACGCATTGATGATGCCCGCCGCATCCGACCGCTGCACGGCCGCGCTGGAATCCGCGCCTTGGGCCGAGCCCGCCCTCATCGGCACGGGATAGAACGTCGCGGCGGCGACGATGAGCGCCGCGGCCACGAGCAGAAGCTGATACTTGAGTCGCATCGCATACCTCCTCGAATTCAATGTCGGGAGCCGTCTCAGCCGCCTGCGCAGCAGCGAGCCTCCCGCGGCGGCCGCCGCGGCGAACGCGGGCATCGCGAGACCGAGCTCGAGCGTCCGGGCAAGGGCCCGCGAGTAGTCCCCCGCGGTCACGCCCGAATGCACGACGCTCTCGTCGCACGCGTACTCCGCCGTCGATTTCAGCCTATGAAGAACCGGATAGATCAACGGGTAAAAGAAGAAGATCGCGAGGCCGAGCCTGCCCGCTGCTGTCCTGAGCGGATCGCGGCGGCGCCGGTGCGCGTCCTCGTGGAGCAGAATTGCGCACAGCTGCTCCTCCGGAAGCTCGCGGATGAGATCCTCCGGAACGACTATGCGCGGCCGCACGAGCCCGTCGACCGC
>JAQTVX010000174.1 GCA_028706585.1 Candidatus Krumholzibacteriia bacterium
GCATGAAAAGGCAGATGAGAGCCGTCATGACATGGTTGAGCGTCCACACGCGCCTGGCGAGATCCTTCCCCGGCCTCCTGAGCCAGCGCGCCACCTCACGCGCGGAGACGATCGCGAAGAACGGAAGAACAGGGAGAAAGTCGCTGAGCGTTCCAGCGCCCGCCAGTGAAAGCGGGAAGAACAGAACCGCCGCGAACACGACGAGAGCGCCGTCAACGCCATCCACGAGCGGATCGCGCCTCCTGCGCCCGGCCAGGAACATTATCCTCACGATGGCGGCCGCCGCGGGAATGGACCAGGGGAGGTTCCTGAGCCACACATTCTTGAAGGCATCGAGCGTGTGCGATGGGGTCTCGGCCGATGGGCGGAATATCCGCGACACCGGCGCCCAGAGCGCGCTCTCGAAGAAGCCGCGCCCATCGGCCGCTACCGCCGGAAAGAACCACAGCCCGCCGACCATGACGCCGACGAGCGTGGCCAGAACGAATCCAGGCTTGCGCCACAGAGAGCGCCGGGCCCCGTCTACGAGACCGGCCAGCAACGCACCGGCAATGACGAGGAGGGCTCCGGCGCCGGAGCTCAGAATGCACCCGGCGACCCCCGCACCCCACAGGAAGAGCCCAGAGCGCCTGAGCGGAAGGAATAGCCATCCGAGAAGGGCCACGGCGGTGCAGAACGCGAAAGGAAGTCCGAGGGTTATGTGCGGCGTGAACTTGCCGAAGAGAGGGCTCGCGGCGAGAACGATCGCCGACATAAATCCGACCGCAGTGGAGAGCGTCCCCCAGTGGCCGTAGCCCCCTTGCCCCACCCCGGCGTCGCTCGGACGGGCCTCGACGGTGATGTCCCAATCGAGCGACGCCGAACGCCCCGCATTGAACAGCGCCAGGAACGTGAGGATCGACAGAAGCACGAAGGGGAATCGCGCGGTGAATTCATTCGCCCCGAAGAGACGATAGAAAAACGACATGAGCCAAGGCGCGAGCGGCGGCGTATCATAAACCGCCGCAGCGTCGAAGTGCATCGTGGAAACGTCGCCGGTCGTCACGATCTCGCGAGCGGTCTCGGCGATAACCGCTTCGTTCGACGGGGGCAAAGAGCCATCCCAGGTTCCCCACACCGTCACGACGGCGGCGGACAAGAAAAAGAGGAGCGCCAACAGCTGCCCTCGCCCCTCATCCGCGGTGAAAAACGGTAGTTCTGCCAAGCCGCGCCCCCTTTTTCGCTGGTTCCGGCCGCGCGGACCGAACCCGGGCCGGGCAAAAAATCGCCGGGCACGCCATAACGGCTCATGCCCGGCTCACAGTGTAGGATATTTGCAGCTTCTCTTCCAGATATCTTTGCGGCCTTTTGACCGTTTTGCCGACGACGGCGCCGCGCAGATTCCCTCTATTTGGCGAGCGCCTTGTCGAGAAAATCCTTCAGATAATCTTTGGGCGCCGCACCCGACATCGTGTCGATCTGCTCGCCGCCCTTGAAGATCTTGAGCGTCGGGATTCCCATGATCCCGTACTTGATCGCGATGTTCTGACTCTCATCGGTGTTCAGCTTCGCGAATTTCACCTTGCCCACGTACTCCCCCGCCAGCTCCTCGAAAATGGGGCCCAGGAATTTGCACGGCCCGCACCACGGCGCCCAGAAATCGACTATGACCGGAATCGGCGATTCGAGAACCTCTTTCTGCCAATCCTTCTCCGCGACCTGTTGGACGTTCGCTCCCATTATTCCTCCTTCGATACTCTACGGTTCGCTGCGTTGTTCATTCCTTCACACCCGCTCAGGCAATCAAGCAGGCGAATGACGTTCTTCTCCCTGAGACTGTAATAGACGTGCGGCACCTTCCTGCGGCTCGACACGATCCCGTTGAACCGCAGTATCTTCAGCTGCTGCGATACGAGCGACTGCTTGAGACCCGAGAGTGCGCAGAGCTCCGTGACCGTCCGCTCGCCCCCGATCAATATGTTGACGATTCCCAGACGCGCCGGACTCGCGAGCGCCTTGAGCACGTCGGCGTAACGGCCTATATCTCCACCCGGGAGAGGCCGCCCTCCGGCTCTGCCGCCAGCCGTACTATTACGCATTCTCGTCTTCATTCTGATATTATAATATCATAATATTACAATTTGTCAAGCGGGAATTGCGCCCGGCCTCCATCGCGACCCGATCTTCGTTCGGCCCCCCGTAGATCTCCGCTCCGGCGCCGGCGATCCTTCCGGAAGGTCATCCTTTCTGGACTGCGCGCGGCGGGCCGTGTAAAATGCACGGCATGAAAATGCGCATCGCGAGCGCCACGCTTCTCATGCTGCTCCTCGCGGCCCCGGCGCCCTCCGCGCCGGCGGAGGCGGCCGGGCGACCCCGCGTCGGAGTCGCCCTGAGCGGCGGCGGGGCCAAGGGGCTCGCTCACATCGGTGTTCTCAAGGTTCTCGAAGAGGCGGGCGTTCCCGTGGACGTCGTCTCGGGAACGAGCATGGGGAGCATCATCGGAGGGCTCTACGCGATCGGCTACACCCCCGCCGAGATCGAACGAATCGTCCTCGACGCCGATTGGAACGACCTGTTCAGCGATCGCCTCGGACGGCGGGATATCCCGATGAAGAACAGGAAGAGGGACGACCGTTACCTTCTTTCGCTCCCGATCGTCGGCGGACGCGTGAAGCTGCCGGCCGGGCTCGTCAGCGGGCAGAAGATATACAACCTCTTCGCGCGGCTCGCATGGCCGGTCCTCGACGTGGACGATTTCACCGAGTTTTCACGGCCCTTCGCGTGCGTCGCAAGCGACATTGTGAACGGCACCGCTGTCGTCCTCGATCACGGGTATCTCCCAGACGCCATGCGGGCCAGTATGTCGATCCCATCGGCCTTCATCCCCGTGCGGCTCGGAGGCAGGCTCCTCGTCGACGGCGGGCTCCTCAGAAATCTCCCCGCGGAGGACGCGAAGAACCTGGGCGCCGACATCGTGATCGGGGTCGACGTCGGTGATAATCTGCTCCCCGCCGAGAAGCTCCAGACGCTCTCCGCAATCATGGGACAGGCCATCCAGATCGCGGGCGAGCCTGAGCACAAGAGGCAGCAGAGCCTCTGCGACGTTCTCATTGCGCCACGGCTGGACAAGTTCGGATCACTCGACTACGCAAGGGCGCGAGCCATAATAGCCCTCGGGGAATCGGCCGCTCGAGAGCATTTGGCCGAGCTGCGGGCCCTCGCGGATTCGCTCAGAACCCTCGGCGGCGAAGGCACCCCTCTGCCGGAACCGCCCCCGGTCGTATGCGGCGCCGTTCGCGTGGACGAGGTGGAGGTGCGGGGGCTTCGCGACGTCTCATCGCGGTTCGTTCTTGCGGAGCTCGACGTAACCCCGCCGGACTCCGTGACCGTCGATAGGCTCGATCACGCGATCCGCAGGCTCTACAGTAGCGGGTTTTTCGCCGAGCTGAGCTGGCGTTTCGAGCGCGTTCCCGAGGGGAGGAAGCTCGTAATCGTCGCCAAGGAAACCGACGCCATTCTCCTGAATACCGGGCTTCGGTATGATTCGCACGCCGGGCCTTCGCTCCTCTTCGACGCCTCGGCGGGGAACGTTTTCGGACATGGATCGCGTCTCGAGCTCGGCCTGCTTCTCGGCGACAGAAAGAGGCTCGCAGGCGAATACTCCATCCACACCGGCATGCGGCGCAGCGTCGGCGTGAGGATGGACGTCGACAACATCGACGATCACATCGACGAGTACGAGATCGACAGACGGGTGAGCAGATGGGGCGCGCAGAGCACGCGCGGCGGGATCATGCTCGAAACGCTTCTATCGAGCATCCTCTACGCCGCGGCAGGGATCAACGCGGAGTGGTATCGGATATCCCCGGATATCGCGCCGGCCGGAATCGGCGTGGAAACCGGCCGCATCGCGTTCGCCTCGGGCGATCTCTGGTTCGACACGCTCGACAGGTCGTGGTTTCCGAGGCACGGGCTCCTGCTCAGGATCCGCGGCGAGGCCGCGGGCGCCGCGTTGGGCGGAGATGCGACGTTCAAAAGGGGCTCCGTCACGTGGCAGCTCTCTGTTCCGGTCGGACCATGGGTTGCCCTCACGGGCAGCGCATTCGTCGGGATCACCGAAGGAGGCCCGGCTCCATACCACTATCGGTTCTTCGTCGGCGGAATCAACTCTTACGCTACGTTTCAGGGGGATCGGACATACTCTCTCTACGGGTTCGAGCACGAGCAGCTTTCGGGCTCGAACGCCCTCGAGGCCGGGCTCGATCTCCAGGTCGAATTCGCGCGCGGATGGTACGCGGTCCTGCACGGGAGCGCCGGCAGCACGGCCGAGAACAGGCGGGATCTTCTGGACGGCGATACGATCCTCTTCGGCGGCGCCCTGACGCTCGGCGCAGCGACGCTCGCCGGCCCGGCGGCGCTGTCGATGACTTACGGCGAGCGCAGCGAGCTCGGCTGGTTCCTCAGCGTCGGCTTCCCATTCTAGCTTTCAGCGATGACGTGCGATGCAGGGCCTGATATAATCGTGCCCATGAGCTTTCGATTTCCCCCCGCGGTCAAGCTGGCGAACCTGCCCACGCCGATAGAGCGCATGCGGCCGCTGAAAGAGCTTCCCGATCTGCCCAACGTCTACATCAAACGCGACGATCTCACCGGCATCGCTCTTTCGGGCAACAAGGTGCGCAAGCTGGAGTTCTGTCTGGCGGAGGCGGCCGCACTGGACGCCCGCACGATCATAACGTGCGGCGGCATCCAGTCGAATCACTCGCGGGCGACCGCAGTCGCCGCGGCGAGGCTCGGCATGAGATCGCTCCTCGTTCTCCGCGGCCCCGAGCCGAGCGAGAGCGACGGCAACGTGCTTCTGGACCGCCTCGCGGGCGCGGAGATCAGATTCATCACATCCGAGGAATGGCCGCGCGTGAACGAAATCATGGCCGGCATAGCGCGCGATCTCGCAGCGTCTGGCGAGCGGGCGTACGCGATCCCCGAAGGGGCTTCCTACCCGCCGGGTGTATTCGGATACATCAGGGCGGCGGAGGAGATCGCCGGCGCACAGAAGGCTCTCGGTATTCGATTCGCTTCGATCGTCACTGCGGTCGGAAGCGGCGGGACGTATGCGGGGCTCGTCTACGGCAAGAGAATCTTCGCTCTCGAGGCGGACATTCTCGGGATAAACGTTCTCGATACCC
>JAQTVX010000175.1 GCA_028706585.1 Candidatus Krumholzibacteriia bacterium
CCGCCTTCGACGCGACCGCGGCGCAGTCCATGATCGCCGTGAGCTGCGGCACGCCTATCCCCGCGATGACGCGTGTGGTGCAGATTGCGCTCGGGCCCATTCCGACCTTGATCCCGTCGACGCCGAGACGGATGAGGTCGCGCGCGGCCTCCGCCGTCGCGATGTTCCCCGCGATGAGCTGAATGCCCCGGTAGCGCTTCTTGAGCTTCGCGATCGTCTCGAGCGTGTTCATCGAGTGCGCGTGCGCCGTATCGACGACGATGACGTCGACGTTCGCCTCGCGAAGGGCATCCACGCGCCGCAGGCAATCGCCGCCGACGCCGACCGCGGCGCCCACGCGCAGGCGGCCGTTCGCATCCTTGCACGAGCTCGGATAGTCGAGCCTCTTCTGGATGTCCTTGTATGTGATGAGCCCCTTGAGACGGTGCTTGCGATCTATGACGGGGAGCTTTTCGATCCGGTTCTCGTGGAGGATCTTCTTCGCCTTCTCCAGCGTGATCCCCTCCGAGGCGGTGATGAGACCCTCGCTCGTCATGATCTCATTGACCTTCATGTCGTCCCGCTCGAGGAAGCGCAGGTCGCGGCTCGTGAGGATCCCGACGAGGATGCCGTCCTTCGTGACGGGCAGCCCCGAGATGCCGAATTTGCGCATGACGCTCTTCGCCTCGCGAACGAGCTGATCGGGCGAGAGGGTGACGGGATTCGTGATCATGCCGCTCTCGCTCCGCTTCACGCGGTCGACGTGATCGGCCTGCTCCATGACGGAGAGATTCTTGTGAATGATGCCCATGCCGCCTTCGCGGGCCAGGGCGATCGCGAGGCTCGCCTCGGTCACCGTGTCCATCGCCGCGGAGACGATGGGGACATTGAGGCGGATCGAGCGGGTGATTCTCGTTCTCGTATCCACCTTTCGCGGGTGGATTCGCGCTTTGCCCGGGATGAGGAGAACGTCGTCGAACGTGAGCCCTTCCTTGACAACCTTATTCGTGTTCACCGGCGTCGAAGGGTGCAGTTCCCCCTTCTCCCTCCTCTCGTCTCGGTAAGCCCTCTATTTTTATATATACTACGCCATGATAATGGAAACAAAATAGCGCGTGCCGACGGAACTGTCAAGCATTGTCGAGCCAGGCGCCGATGGAAACCTCGGTGAGGCGCCGTCTCTCGTAGGTCGCGACCTCGGTAACGCCGAGATCGCCTAGCAGGTCCAACCCCGCCTCGAAGTCCCTTCCCACGTCCGCCGGGGCGTGCGCGTCGGAGCCGAGCGTGACGGGAACTCCTTCGGCGACGCATGCTGCGAGGAAACCCCGATCTGGATACACGGAGCCCGCTCCCCTTCGAATACCGGCCGTATTGAGCTCGATCGCCATGCCTTTTCCCTTGAGGAGGCTCGCTACTTCGCGGTGCTCCTTCTCCATGGGGCGCACCGGCAAGAAGGCGCCGCGCCGCAACGCATCGGGGTGCGCCACGACGTCGAAGAGTCCCGTCGAGATCATGCGTTTGAGCATCTCGAAATACTTCGGAAACGCCTCGGCGGGGTCCTCGCTTTCGTAGCGCGCGAGGCCCTGCTTGCTCGTGAAATGCCAGTCCCCCAGAAAATGCAGCGCGCCCAGCACGTAATCGAACGGGTACGAATCGAGGAGGCGCTTGGTTTCGCTCTCATGGCCGACGAAGTAATCCGCCTCGATCCCGAGCTTGATCGTGATGCGGCCGCGATTGGCCTTCTGAAGCGCGAGAACCTTCTCGACGTAGCGCGGCAGGTCCTTCTCGAGCATCGCATGGTACGGATCCGGATCAACGACCTTCGGCAGGTGGTCGCTGAAACCTATCTCGCGGAAGCCCTTGGCGATGGCCTCCTCGACGTACTCCGCGAGATCCCCCGTCGCGTGGCCGCAGAAGTTCCCATGCAGGTGATAGTCGATCATAGTCTCTACAAGGTAACAAATGAAGCCGGCGCGGGCAACAGGACATCTCGGGTGCCGAACCCATAGGTCGGAGCCGCACTCAAGATCACGCTTGAGCAGGCCGAGGACTAATAGTACAATGATTGCGGCTCTTTGCGGGGGTATCACTGGGGCGATAGAGAATCGCTTATTGAATGAGCAATTAGAGATCTCGATGCGACTGGAAAGGAAGGTTTCTGCATGTCGGAAGAGAAGAAGAGCTGCTGCTCGTCCGCCAATTTCGGCGCGATCATAGGGCCCATCTGGTGCATGGGCTGGCTTTTCTCGATAGGCTTTCTCGGCCTGTCCTTCTGGAAGGCGGTTCTCGCCATCATCATCTGGCCGTACTATCTGGGCGTGTTCTTTCGCTGATTGGACAAGGAGGACCTCATGGATGCTCTTCATTTCGGCTGGATGCTCATCCTGTGCATTGTAATCGTCGTGCTGTTTCTTTCGGGCATCAGGATCGTCCGCCCGACGCACCGGGGGCTCGTCGAGCGGTTGGGAAAGTACCACCGCTACGGGACGCCGGGATTTCATTGGATCATCCCCATCATCGAACGCATGTATCAGGTCAACATCACCGAGCTCATGGTCGACGCCGAGCCGCAGGAGATCATCACGAACGACAACCTCAACGCGATGGTCGACGCGCAGATCTACTACCGGGTCAAATCGGACGAGGACAGCGTCAAGAGCTCGCAGTACAACGTGAATAACGTCCACTGGCAGATCGTCAACCTCGCTCGAACGACGCTCAGGAACATCATCGGCACCCTGACCCTGAAGTCCGCCAACAGCGAGCGCGGCAAGATCAACGACGAGCTCCACAAGGTGCTCATCCAGGAGACGCATTCGTGGGGCATCGACATCGTCCGGGCCGAGCTCAAGCAGATCGATCCTCCGAAGGATGTTCAGGACACGATGAACAAGATCGTCAAGGCCGAGAACGAGAAGATCGCGGCTATCGACTTTGCAACGGCGGCCGAAACGACCGCCGACGGCATCAAACGCGCGGAGATAAAGAAGGCGGAAGGCATCCGCCAGGCGAGGATTCTCGCGGCGCAAGGCGAGGCCGAGGCGATCCGTCTCGTGAACGAGGCGGCGGACAAGTATTTCATCGGGAACGCGCAGCTCTTGAAGAAGCTCGAGACCGTCCAGAGCTCGCTTAAGGACAACGCGAAGATCGTCGTCCCGGCCGGCACGGAGCTCGTCAACGTCATCGGGGAAATGGCCGGAGTGCTACCGCTTCGCAGAGGGCAGGAAAAGGCCTAGCAGATCCTCGGAAGCATGTCCCCGTAGGGGACATCTACCACCCGCTCGCCGCCGAAGGCGGTCTTGAGAATCACCACACCCGCTGGGCCGGCAGCGACCTCGCCGATGCGGGCCGCGCCCCTGCCCAGCGGATGCGCTCGCATGATCGCAAGAGCCTTATCGGCGTCTTCCTTGGCGACGACGGCGACGAACTTCCCCTCGTTCGCTATGTGGAGCGGATCGTACCCCATCAGCTCGCAGCCCTTGCGCACTGCCTCCGAGACGGGTATGGCCTCCTCGACGACGCGTATACACACCTTCGAATCCTCGGCGATTTCATTGAGAATCGAGGCGAGCCCGCCCCGCGTTGCGTCCCTCATCGAGCGCACCGTCTTCACGCCGGCGAGCAGCGGCGCCGTGATGTTCGACAGAGGCGCCGTATCGCTCTCGATGTCGATTCCGAAATCGATTCCCTCCCGTCGGCTCATGATGGCGAGTCCGTGCTCGCCGATGCCGCCGTTGATCAACACCGCGTCCCCGCTCCGTGCGAAAGCCGAGGACACTTCGACGCCCGCCGGCACGACGCCGATGCCGGATGTATTTATGAAAATACCGTCAGCCTTGCCGCGCTCGACGACCTTCGTATCGCCGGTAGCGACGACGACGCCCGCCTCGAGCGCCGCCGCGGCGATTGAATCGAGTATCCTGTCGAAGGCCTCGAACGTCAGTCCCTCCTCGATGATGAACGAAAGCGAGAGCCAGACGGGCCGCGCCCCGGACATGGCGAGGTCGTTCACCGTGCCGCACACGGCGAGGCGACCGATGTCCCCGCCGGGGAAGAAAAGCGGGCTCACGACGAAAGAATCCGTAGTGAACGAGATGCGCCCGCCCTCGATCGGGAGCGTGGCGCTGTCCTGAAGCGGGCCTCCGGCGCCGCCCAGCTTCGCCACGATGCGCCCCACCAGCTCCTTCATGAGAATTCCCCCGCCGCCGTGCGCGAGCAGGATCCGTTCGCACATCTCTTCAGACATCGAGAGATTCACTCCCCTTTCCGTATCCGCGCCGCGCCGACGACGAGCTGCCCCAGCGCCACGCCCCCGTCGTTCGGCGGCACGAGAGCGTGCCGGTATATCGTCACCGGGCTTGACGCGGCCTGCCGCATGACGCATTCGCAGAGGAACCGGTTCTGAAACACTCCTCCCGAGAGAACGACGTCGCCGCAGCCGTGATTTTTCGCGAGCTCCGCCGAGAGATCGAGAACGAGTTTCGCCACGCCGCGATGGAACGCCGCCGCTATCGCGGGAAGCGGCTTCCGCTTCTGCAAGTCGTCGATGATCGCCGCCACGACCGGTGAGGGATCGATCTCCGAGAAATCGCCGCGCTTCCAATCGAACTGATAGGCGGCCGTCGAATCCTTCGCCTCGAGCGCGAGCGCTTCGAGCGCGACCGCGGCCTCGGCCTCGTAGCTCACGCACGAGCCGCAGCCGAGCATAAAGGCGACGGCGTCGAAGAGACGTCCCATGCTGGATGTGAGCGGCGAATTGATGCCGCGCTTCACGATCTCCAGAACCTTGTCCGCCGGGAGCCCCTCGAAGGAGCAGGACGGCCCAAAGGCCGTTTCGAGCACGCGCTCGCCGCAGAGATACCGCAGGTGCACGAGCGCCATACGCCACGGCTCGTGGATGGCCATCTCCCCACCGGGCATCGGGAGATACGTGAGTGCGGCGAGGCGCTCGAAGCCGTCGTAGCGCGCGAGCAGGAACTCACCGCCCCAGAGCTTGCCGTCATCGCCGTAGCCGGTGCCATCGAACGTCACGGCGATCACGGGCCCCGCGAGGCGGTGCTCGGCCATCACGCTCGCCGCGTGCGCGTGGTGGTGCTGCACGGCGATCCTCTTCTCGATGCCGGCGCTCCGCGCGAACCGAGTCGTGAAGTAATCGGGATGCATGTCGTGCACAACGGC
>JAQTVX010000176.1 GCA_028706585.1 Candidatus Krumholzibacteriia bacterium
CGAAGCCTCTTCTGAAGCTCGATGGCCTCCGACGGGGTGAGCTTCCAGACATCAGGCGAGCTCAATCTCTTCCTCCGGAAACGGCATGTGCACGGCGAAGCCTTGTTCCTTGAGGAGCGCGGTGAGACTCTCGGACTGGTCCTCGTCTCCATGAACGATGAAGATCGCCTTGACCCGTCCCTTCAGCGGCATCACGTAATCGAGGAGCTCGTTCCGGTCGGCGTGAGCGCTGAAGGCGTTGATGATGACGACTTCGGCTCGCAGCGGCTGCTCCTCGCCGAATATCCTCACCGTCGGTGCGCGCTCGACGATCCTGCGGCCGAGGGTGTTCTTGGCGACGAAACCCACGATGAGGATCGTGTTCTTCGGATTCTCGATGTTGTTTCGCAGATGGTGGAGGATGCGCCCGGCCTCGCACATTCCGGACGCGGAGATGATTATCATGGGCCTCGCGTCACCGTTGAGCTTCTTCGAGTCTGCCACGTCGGTGATGTATCGTATCCGCTCGGTGCCGAACGGGTCGCTATTCGCGCGGAGGCGGCTCAGAGTCTCCTCGTCGAAGCATTCCTCGTGTTTCCTGAAGACGTCGGTGATGTTGACGGCGAGCGGGCTGTCGACGTATATGGGAAGGTCAGGGATGCGATTTTGCTTTATCAGTCGGCTCAGGTAGTAAACGATTTCCTGCGTTCGCTCCAGCGCGAACGACGGAATGATGATCTTGCCGCCTCGTTCGGCCGTGGCGCGAACCGTTCTCGCGAGCATCTCCTCGGCTTCTTCGATCGGCGAGTGCGTCCGCCCGCCGTAGGTGCTCTCCAGGATCAGGTAATCGATATCGGGCGGTCTCTCGGGATCTCTGAGTATGGGCGCGTTCTTCCTGCCGAGATCGACGGCATAGGCGAGCCTGATCGGCGCCGTGCCGTTGTGCATCTCGATGAGCGGCGTCGCCGAACCGAGGACATGGCCGGCGTCGTAGAACGTCACCGTGACGCCGTCCTCGATCTGGACGGGCGTCCGGTATTTGCAGCCGCGGAAGAATCTGAGCGCCTCCTCGGAGTCCTTGAGAGTGTAGAGGGGCAAGCGGGGGGGAAGTCCCCGCTTCTTGAGGATCTTGTTGACGAATCTTATGTCCTCTTCCTGGATGTGTCCGCTATCCGGCAGCATCTCCGTGCAGAGGTCGCGCGTAGCCTCGGTGGCCAGGATCCGCCCGCGGAAGCCGCGCTTGACGAGGCTCGGGAGGTTTCCGCTGTGGTCGATATGCGCGTGGGAAAGGACGCACGCCTGAAGCTCGCGAGGATCGAGTGGAAAATGCGTGTTTCTCTCGAACGATTCGTCCCGCCGGCCCTGGAAAAGCCCGCAGTCGACGATGAATCTCGACCGGCCGTTCGTGATCATGTGCATGGAGCCGGTGACCGTTCTCACCGCGCCGAAGAACTTGACCTTTGCGCTCAAAATACTATCTCCCTTCCATGATATGCGTCGCGAGAGCCAGGGCAATGACGACCAGTAGCATAATAAGCTTACGGCTAGCCGAAAAGGAAGATACTTGTTGATTATTCATACGATTAATGGTAAACTATCATTTCCAAATAAGAATACTTCTTTTTGCAAAGCGAGAACGTTCAATAGGTAAAACTACTCAGAAGCGGGGGGGAAATATGAACACTATGTTAAAAGCGATAATGGTCTGGCTGCTGTGCACTTCTATCATCGCGGCGGGCGGGGCACTGAAGGCGGATCCGTGCCTCGTGGTCTATCCCGATCTCTCGTGCGTATACGATTACGATCCGGCCGAGTACTACACCGTCGGTCCCGGAGACGCTCTTTATAATCCTCTGTATGATCGGGGCGGCAAGGTCCTGCTCCTTGTGGGGTCCAACGAGATCGATCTGAGCATCTATCAGGCGCCGAACCTTGCCGGTTTTGAGGCCTCGACCGGCGGCAACGAAGGCTATTTCTTCGCTGGGACCGAGTTCAACCTGATTATCGATGGATTCTCCAATCGGGCGACGACCTACTCGAACATCCTCGTGGTTTTCGACAACGTTGTTCCTTCGTACTGCATGCCCGAGATCTATGCCAATGGAAATCCGATCACCGGCGGCCTGTATGATGCCGGGGATCTCGTCGTCTCGACGCCGACTTCGAACGGGAACAACTATTCCGACACGAAATCCATCAGTATAAGCTGGCACGGATGCTATGGCGTCCACATCTGGGCGTTCTCCGACGAGGACCAGGACCTGAAGCGCGACGGCGGCGAGTGTTTCACGGCGTACTCGCACGATCTTACGATTCCAGTGCAGGATGCGACATGGGGCTCGATAAAGGAGCTCTTCCGGTAGACAGCCGGGCCGTCGCGGACGGCTCGATTAGTGAATATTACCAGAGAACGAGAGGATGGCTCAGGTACCGCTGAGAGTCATCCTCTCTATTTTTATGGTGGGAGCGGCGATCTGGCTGCGCCAGTCGACGTCGCCGCCGACCATGACCATCCCGGCGAGCATCGAGGGAAACGAGCCAGCGATCGTGAACTCGTCGACAGGATAGGCGAGCTCTCCGTTCTCGATCCAGAATCCCTGGGCTCCCTGAGAGAAATCTCCCGTCATCCAGTTTGCGCCGGGGCCGAAGAGCGCAGTGAGATAGAGCCCCTGACGGACGCCCGCTATGATCTCGAGCGGGTCGGATGAGCCCGGCTCGAGGCAGAGGTTCGAGATCCCCCCCGCGTTTCCCGTTGTTCTGAGGCCCAGCTTTCTCGCCTGATAGCTGCTGAGAAGGAAGCTTCTGAGGATCCCCCGCTCGAACACGACGTTTCGGCGCGAGCGTACTCCCTCTGAATCGAAGGGACGGGAGCCGAGCTTCTGCGGCAGGAGCGCGTCGTCGACGATATTGACGAGCGGCGAGCCGACCTGCGCTCCGGCCCGGTCGACGAGGAATGACGATTTCCGGTAGATACTGCCGCCACTCACCGCATTGGCGATCGAATCGAGGAGATCGCGGGTCGCCTCGGGATCGAATACGACCGGCGCCTCGCACGTTTTCGGCTTCCTGGCGCCGATCTTGCGGAGCGTGCGCGAAACCGCCTTCGCGGCGATATTCTCGAGAGGCTCGAGATCGCGCGCGCATATCGCGGTCGAGTACCAGTGCGACGATTGGCGTTTCCCGATGTTCTCGCCGTTCTCGGGTTTGTCTTCCACGGCGCAGGAGAGAGCGAGCATGTGGGATGTTCGCCGGTACGCTTCGCAGAAGCCCATCGAGTTGGCGAACGCGATCGTCCTCGAGCCGTTCGAGAACGAGCTCCCGTCGGGGATGATTCTCGAGTCCATGCGAAGCGCGATCCGTTCGAGATCGAGAGCGAGCGCGATCTTCTTCTCCGCTGGGATCGCACGCGCGTCCGGATCGAATATCGCGAGATCATCCCGCGCCGCGCCGAGCTCGTGAGCCTCGGGCAGGGCGAAGAACTCGTCCTGATCCATCACTTTCGCGAGCTCGACCCCATCGGCGATGAGCGCCGAGACGCTCTCTTCTGAGAGGTCGCTGGAGGAGACGAGCGCTTTCCGTCGGTCGACGGAGAGCTCTATGTCGATGGCGCTGGCGACCGATTCGATGAGCTTCTCGATCGCGCCCTTGCGCACCTCCGCCGTGAATTCCAGCCGCTCGAACACGGTGACCTCGGCCGTCTCGGCCCCCGAATCGAGCGCCCTGCGCACGGTGCGTTCGGCGAATCGTTTCATCTCATCGGCGGTCAACGCGCGTTTCTCCTTGTCATGATCAGGCGCCGATTTCCCTTCCGCCCACGGTGATCTCCGAAATCTTGATCGTGGGCAGACCCACTCCGACCGGCACGTGCTGCCCCTTGCCGCACGTCCAACGGCCGTCCGAGATGGCGAGGTCGCTTCCGACCATGGTCACCTTCGATAGAACGTCGGGGCCGTTTCCGATGATCGTGAGGTTCTTGACGGGGGCCGCGATGCGGCCGTCTTCGACCAGGTAGGCCTCGACGGGCACGAACACGAAATCTCCGTTCGAGATGTCCACCTCGCCGCCCCGGAATGACTTGCAGTAGATGCCGCGGCGGGTCGAGCGGAGGATTTCCTCCGGATCGAACGTGCCGTTCGCCAGGTACGTCACCGTCATGCGCGGGGCCGGGGGGTACTTGTATGATTCGCGCCGCCCGTTTCCGGTCGGCGGCACGCCGAACAGCGCGGCGCTGATACGGTCGTGCATGTAGCCGCGCAGGATCCCGTTCTCGATGAGAACCGTGGCGGATGAGAGCGTTCCCTCGTCGTCGAAATTGATCGAGCCGCGGTCGTTCATGATAGTGCCGTCGTCGATGACGGTCACCAGGTCGCTCGCGACCTTGTCTCCGACGCGGTTCGTGTACGCAGAGGTGCCTTTCCGGATGAAATCCGCCTCCAGGGGGTGTCCGACGGTCTCGTGGAGAAGGACGCCGGACTCGGCGTGCGAGAGGATGAGCTCCATGGGGCCAGCGGGAGCGTCGATCGCCCCGAGAAGAAGCACCGCCTGGCGCGCCGCCTCTTTCCCGTGCTCGACCGGCGACATCCGGAGCGAGAAATACTCGTTTCCGATTCTGCCGCCGCCGCTCGAAGTGCCGATCTGGCGGTTGCCGTTGGATTCCGCCACGACGGTCACGATGAAGCGCATCATGGGGCGCGTGTCCCGCAGAATCGCGCCCTGGGATGTTGCGATCTGCACCGTGCTCAGATCGTCGATCAGCGATACGCTCGCCTTGACGATCCGGGGATCGAAAGCGCGCGCGGCACGCTCCGCCTCCTCGATCCATTCGATCTTCTTCTTGAGCGGCGTGCCGGTGGTGGGGTCCTCTATCGGGTACCGGTTCGTGAACGGGACGCTGGCGAGGGAAACGGGAGCGATTTCGGTCTTCGCGTCCGCGATCGCCGACGCCGTGAGCGCGGCTTCCTTCATCTTCTCGAGGGTGATGTCCTCCGTGTATGCGTATCCGGTCCCTTCTCCCTTCACGACGCGGATCCCGGCCCCGTGGGCGATGGCCTTCTCCCCTTGCCTGACGATCCCTTCTTCCATCGTGATCTGGTTGAATATCGTATGCTCGAAAAAGATATCGCAGTACGTCCCGCCGCGGGCCAGCGCGCAAGAAAATATCCTC
>JAQTVX010000177.1 GCA_028706585.1 Candidatus Krumholzibacteriia bacterium
GAGGAGCGAATTCGAATGCGGCGTTATCGACGATCGAGCTCAGCTGCATCTCGGATATCCAGCCGAGCCTGTGGAGATTGAGCAGGTATCCCTGCGCCGGTATCGAAAGCATATGCTTCTCGAAGTCGCTCAGCACGCGGCTCCCCGTTCGCCGATCGCCCATCGGCACCCGGTCGGTAATGTCGGAGCCGAAATCCAGCATACGGAACGCCTGCCGTATCTCCAAGCGCGAGTAACCCATGTCTTCGAGCTCGTCCTGGACGATGCCGGGATCCCCGAGATCCCCCTGATCGAGATCCATGATGTAGTCTATGATTTCCTTTAATCGTTCGCTCATAACCGTTCCCTAAACGCGCTATTTCCCCTCCCAATGAACGATATCGCACTATAATTGTTATCCCGCTCCCTTTCCGCAACATTTTTTATATTTCTTGCCGCTTCCGCAGGGACACGGATCGTTTCGCCCGGCTCGCGGGGCCGTTCGGATCGGCTGCGCCTTCGGCGCCTGGCCCTGGGATGCCGCCTCGGGAGAGACACCTGCCGGACCGCTCCCCTGGCCGGCCTGAGCTGCCCGCGCTGCGCCTGCCGCGCCGTAGGCGTTCGTGACATGATGCACCGCGACGCCGGGATCAGGCCTCCGCCGCGACCGTCCCTCCTGCTCGCTTTCGAAGCGGGCATGGAAGAGGGCCTTTAGAATCGATCGGTCGATGTCCTCGACCATCGCACCGAACATCTGAAACGCTTCCTGCTTGTACTCGATGAGCGGATCCTTCTGCGCGTAGGATCGAAGGTGTATGCCCTCGCGCAGATAGTCCAGCTCATAGAGATGATCCATCCATTTTTCGTCGATGCTTTGCAGCATTATGTAGCTCATGAACTTCTGCATGATCTCGGGCGGAATCACCGATTTGCGCAGATTGAAGGCCTCGAGCCCCTTAGCGCGGAAATGATCATAGACAAGCTTCAGATCGGCGGATCGCTCGTTGAAAATACCGGCGAAGTCAAAGGGCACCAAGAAGACGTTCTCCAACTCGGACGAGCATGAATCGAGATCCCAGTCATCCGGTTCAGCGTTTTCGGGCGCATACCTATCGAGAGCGGCAACAACCGTGTTATCGATCAACTGATCGACGATCTCGTCCAGATTCTCGCTGTCGAGGATCTGGTTGCGTCTGCCGTATATCACCTCACGTTGCTTGTTCATGACGTCGTCGTACTCGAGGAGGCGTTTGCGAATGCCGAAGTTGTACAACTCGACCCGCTTCTGGGCGTTCCCTATCGCCCTCGTGATGAAGCGGTGCTGGATAACCTCTCCCTCCTTGACTCCGATGCGATCCATTACCGCTGAAATCCGCTCCGAGCCGAAAAGGCGCATGAGATCGTCCTCGAGCGATATGAAGAAGCGCGAGGAACCTGGATCGCCCTGCCGACCCGACCGGCCGCGAAGCTGACGGTCGATTCGGCGGGCCTCATGGCGCTCCGTGCCGATGATATTGAGGCCGCAGGGCACGTCCTCCAGGCACTCGGCCGGACTCTTGTGCGGATTCGAGCACGAGTCACATTCATTTGGAGTCTCACAGTAAATGCAACAGCGCTCGCACTGAACCACGCCTGGACCGAGCTTGATGTCGGTGCCGCGCCCCGCCATGTTCGTCGCGATCGTGACGGCCCCTTTCTTGCCGGCGGTGGACACGATCTCCGCCTCTCGCTGGTGATACTTCGCGTTGAGAACGTTGTGCTGAATTCCTTCCCGCGTTAGCATACGGCTGAGCGTTTCCGACACTTCGACCGACACCGTTCCGACGAGAATCGGCAACCCCCGCTCATGCACGCGCCTGATTTCTTGGATAATGGCGCTGTATTTCTCCCGCTTTGTCCTGAATATGATGTCGTCGTAATCTACGCGGCGCACGGGTTTGTTGGTGGGTATCACCTCGACGACAAGCTTGTATATCTTGTGGAACTCCTCCTCCTCCGTCTCCGCCGTTCCGGTCATACCCGCGAGTTTTCCATACATCCTGAAATAGTTCTGGAGGGTTATCGTCGCGAGCGTCTGGGTCTCTCCCTCTATCGTTACTCGCTCCTTCGCCTCGAGCGCCTGATGAAGCCCCTCGCTGAACCGTCTTCCCGGCATGAGGCGTCCGGTGAACTCGTCGACGATGAGGACATGCCCATCCTGCACGACGTAATCCACGTCCTTCTCGAAAAGAGCATACGCCTTGAGAAGCTGCGAGAAGTTGTGGATGACCTCCGTCTTCTCGGCGTACTTACGATAGGCCGCGTCCTTCTTTCTCGCCACTTCCTTGGGCTCGAGAGAGGCATCCGACTCGATCTCCTTGATCTGGATGCTGAGATCCGGAAGAACGAACAGCTCCTGATCCTCCGGGGAGAGATTCGTGCGGCCCTTCTCGGTTAGATCGATTGTGTTGGCCTTCTCGTCGATCACGAAGTAGAGCTCCTCATCGAGCTCGTGCAATCGTTTCTCTCGCATGAAATCGGCCTCGGCCGACAGCATGAGCTTGTCATGACCGGATTTCTTGCGAAGCTTCGTAAATTTCTTGTTTTTCGGATCGCCGCGCTGCGCGAGCAGCAGATTGACGCCGATATCGTGATCTTCAGCGCCGTCTTCGTCAGCCTTCTCGACCTTCGTCATGAGATCGTTGATCATTTGTTTCTGCTTGCGCACCAGAAGCTCGACGCGATTCCTGAGATACGAGTAGTTATCGGCAAGCCCGGACCCCGAAACTGGCCCCGAGATAATGAGCGGCGTTCGTGCCTCGTCGATGAGAACGCTGTCCACCTCGTCAACGATCGCGAAGAAAAAGCCGCGCTGCACCCGGTGCTGCTTCTCCAGTCGCATGTTGTCGCGCAGGTAATCGAAGCCGAATTCATTGTTCGTCCCATACGTGATGTCGCAGGCGTATACCGGCTGCCGATCATCGGGCCCCATTTCGTTCTGGAGATAGCCGACGCTCACTCCGAGAAAGCGGTAAATCTCTCCCATCCATTCCGCGTCGCGACGGGCAAGATAATCGTTCACCGTGACGAGGTGGGCGCCCTTCTTGGCAAGCGAATTGAGGTACAGCGGCATTGTGGCCACCAGTGTTTTTCCCTCGCCGGTCGCCATCTCCGTGATCATGCCACGATGGAGAACGATCGCACCCGCTATCTGCACGTCGAAGGGCACCATGTCCCAGGTTAGGGGATGGCCGACGACGTCCCACGTGCGTCCCACTAGCCTCCGGCAGGCCTCATACGCAAGCCCGTAGGCCTCGGGGAGAATCGAGTCGAGCGATTCCCCTTCCCTGATTCGGGAAACGAACTCATCCGTTTTTCGCGGGAAATCCGCTTCGGCGAGCTCTCTGTATCGCTCGGCCCATTCCTTGACCGCGGCGACCTCGCCCTCCAGGCGCTTCATCAGTCTCGCCTTCCGATCCCCGAATACGAGCTGCATCAAACCCTTCATCGGTCACAAAACCTCCGTTTTGACCGCAAGATAACAGATTGGAAAAACTATAGCAAGACAGCCGCAGATTCGTTCCCTGAACATGGCCGATGCGTCGAACGCGAAAGACGGCCCCCGGGCTCGCCTTACGAGGCGACCGGCGCCTTTATCCATACCGCCTGGAGCGTTCCGCCGTTCGAGCCGAAGAAGATGCGTTTCCCGTCGCTTTCCGGAGATGAGTACACCGGTGAGGAGGCGCGATATTCTCCCACGGTCCTTCCGCTCGCCGAATCCACGGCGACGAGCCGCGACGCGTACGTCGTTACAAAGACAAGCGAGCCGACGATTGCCGGCTTTGACCGCACGGCACCCCCGACGCCGCACCGCCACAGCTGCGTCCCATCGAACGCCAGCGCATACAGATTCCCGCCGGCGGTTCCGATGAATATCGCCCGTTGCCCGTTCGCCGGGGAACCGTCGACCTCGGAGCCGGCGGCGAAGCGCCACACGCGCTTGCCGCTCGATATGGCGTATCCGTACACGTTCCCGTTCTCGGAACCGAAAATGACAAGATCCCTGTCCTCGATGCACAGGGGACTGGAGAGTATTCGTCCTCCGACGCTGGTCTTCCAAATCAGTTTTCCGTGCCCATCATAGCGCATGAGGGATCCATTCTTCGCCGCGGCGATTATGAAATCCGAACCGACCGCCGGACTGGACCAAACGGAAGAGCCGATCTTTCTTTCCCAGAGCTTTCTGCCGTCGGCGAGGCGCGCCGCAACGAGCCTGCCGTCCATCGTTCCCGCGACGATCATATCTCCCACGGCCTGCGGGCTGCCCACAATTTTCGAACCGGTCGCGAGGGACCAGATGGATGCGCCGCTTTTGGCGTCGAGGCAGAAGATATCTCCGCCGTAATTCGCGCAGACGACGCGGGCGCCCACGCAGCAGGCGGATGCGCCGATGCCGGCGCCTGAGCGATATTTCCAGGCGAGCCTTCCATCGATCGTGAACGCATAGAAATATCCGTCCCTGCATCCAAAATATACCTTCCCGTCGCGGCAGCGCGGCGACGCGGTGACGGCGTCTTTGAATTGCGCCTTCCAGGCCTCGGATAGGCGCAGCTGACCCTCTATATCCCCCTCCTCCAAAACCTTCGCATCGTGGGCGGATCCCTTTTTTCCGGCGGCCGACTGCGTCGTGTCGCCCTTCGCATTGTCCTCCGCGGCGAGATACGAACCCGCTTCCCTCGGACCATCGCTCTTGCGATGCTTGAGGAACGGGCTAAAGAAAACAATGATGGCCAGAGCCGCCGCTATCGCCCCGGCGACAACAGGAGCGCTAGGACGTTTGGGCCGGGCAACCGGACGTTTTTCCTGTGGCGGCGCCTGCTCCACATCTCCGCCTCTCCAATGGAGAGCCGGAAAAGACCGTGTGACGGCGAGCTCGATACCCACCTCACGGGGAAATTCGAAGGATGGGAAGAAGATACTATTGCGGAGTGATTCCGCGTGCATCGCGATGAAGTCATTGGACGGGACGAGAATGAGAGTGTGTTCCCCTTTACCGATGGTGAAGCGGTACAGGGCAAACATGTCCTCCGGCGCGCGGTGAAACAGGTCGCGCTGCTCGATTGAATCGCCA
>JAQTVX010000178.1 GCA_028706585.1 Candidatus Krumholzibacteriia bacterium
GTCTGAAGCGATTCGAATTGTCCCGGCTTGATCTTGCCACTGGCCGCGGCCTGGTTCGCGAGCTCCATCGCTCGATCCGCCGTCGACACGGGCGTGAGCGTCCCGGCCGCGACCTCCTGCTTCACCTTTCCTGCGATCTCGAACGCGTTGATCTCGCTCCAGTGGATCGAAGCCGCGTAGATCGCTATGACCACGACGACCGTCTCGACGACGACCGTGCCCACGATCCAGAGCGCGACGGCGCGCTTCGCCTCGGCCGGCGTCTTGGCCGAGTAGAATTTCTGATACATCGACTGGACGCCCATGAGCAGCAGGAACGTCGCGAGGAAATACCCTCCCGCCTTGAGCGCCGGGTGCGCTCCGAAATCGGCCGCGAACACCTGGAAGTGCTGCGCCGGAAGAGCCGCTGAAGCGGCATGCGGCCCGCCGGCCGCGGCTATCGTGAACGGCACGGCGATGCAGCTCGCGAGCACGATGATGATCCCGTTCGGAAGGTCCGTGTGCGCCACCGCCACCATGCCGCCTATCGCGGTGAAGAGGATCACGAAGAGCGCGGCGATCGCCTGGCCGGTGTAGACCGATACGGCGCCGTTCGTGAGAACGTTGAGAATGTAGCCGCCGGCGCGGAACTGGTACGAGACGATCGTGGTGAAGGCGATGATGAGCGCTATCGCGCCGAAGACCCTCGCGAACTTGCCGTAGCGCACTTCCAGGATGTCGCCGACCGTGTATTGCCCGAAGGTGCGGATCTTCGCCGCGAGAAAATAGATCACGGCGATGCCGAACCAGGCGCCAGCGGGGAGCCAGAGCGACGACCAGCCGGCGCGCGCGGCGTACTCGGCGCCCGCGATGAATGTGCCCGAGCCGATCCACGTGCACACGAGCGTGAAGACCATCTTCGTGAGCGACAGGCTCCGCCCCGCGACCATGAAGTCTTCCTGGCCTTTGATCTTCTTGGCCTTGTAGAAGTTGAAGCCCATCAGGACGAGGAGATATGCGAGAATGATCCAGAGAAAATAATTCATTCAGGGCTCCTTTCCACGTGAACGGCGCCGCCCGGGACGAGCCTACGCGTGCACCCTCACGAGCTCCATCTGCTCTTCGCCGGCAACGACGACTTCGCCGTCCAGCGTGATGAAGCAATCTATCTCCGTCCGCACCGCCATCTCGCCGTCGAGATATATGCCCGGCTCGACCGAGAAGCAGATGCCCGGCACGAGCTGCCGCTCGTCCTTCGTCTCGAGATTGTCTATGTTGACGCCGTTCCCGTGAACCTCCTCGCCGATCGAATGCCCGGTGCGGTGCACGAAGTAGTCTCCGTAGCCCGCGTCGACGACCACCTTGCGGCACGCGTCGTCGACCTCCCAGCCGAAGCATGGTTTCTTGTCGGCGAAGCGCTTGCGGACGAAGTTCACGGCGGCGATGCGCGCGTCGCGCACGACGTGAAAGATCTCCAGATACTTCTCGGGCGGCTCATCTCCGACGAAACCGCTCCACGTTATGTCGTAATAGATCGAGCCCGGCTCCTTGAGCTTCGCCCAGAGATCGATGAGGAACGTGTTCCCCTTCTTGAAAACGTATGAGCCTTCCTTCTTGGGCTCGAAATGCGGATCGGCCGGGTGGTCGTCGATGCCGACGATGGGCGATTCGCCGCCGCAATCGAGGCCTTCCTCGTCGAAACGCTTCATGATGAACCGCGCCAGCTCATACTCGGTGAGCTGCTGTTTCTTCGCGAGCGCCTTCCCGATCTCGGCGAAGGCCTCGTTCTTGATCCGCTGAACCTTCTCTCCCGCCTTGAGATGGCTCTCGTAACCCTTCCTGTCGATGATCGCCTCGAACTGCTGCACGAGGTCGGCCGAGGAGACGATATCGTGCCCGAAGCCGCGTATGATCTCGATCGTGCCCGCGTCGACGATCGCGACGTAGGGAATATTGTTGAGCGGGGAGTACTGCATGGCGATTCGCTTGGGCTCGCCGAGCATCTTCTTCAATGCCGCGTGGAGCTCTCCCCAGGCACGGTACGTCCTCTTCTCGCCGGGCAGTGAATCGAGCCTCGCCGGCTCCACGCCCGAGACGAGCCGTATCGGCTCCCCTTGCGTCGGTATGAAGTAGAACCAGCGCCTGGACGTGTTCTTCTTGAAGTCCAGACCGAGTATGCGGTAGGCGAGATGATCCCTGTTGTGGAAATCGCACAGAAGCCAGCCGTCGACGCGCTTTTCCTTTAGGGCGGATTGTATCTTCTTGACGTCCATGTCGCATGCCTCCGGATTCGAGAATGGCGCCCCGCGGGGCGATTATGGAAAGATTGCCCAACGCTAGCACGCACAATTCGGGGATGTCAAGGATTGGACTGCCGTTCGATCTTGAACCAGCCGTTGGGGGATGCGGCCGCGCGTTCGAGGCCTTTGTAGCCCCTGACGTTCCAGAGGTAAACGACGCCCGGCTCTAGCTTGATGCCGAGCGAGTCGGGGATGTTCCAGTACGATTCCCTGACGTTCGTCGCCCGGCAGATCTTGTCGAGGGAAGACGTGAATATCTCCAGCACGAAGTAATCGTCGTCGCGGTTCGATTTCCATTTGAAAATCCCGGGGCGCGCCTCGACCGGGCCCGCCGGCTCCTCGAGGGCGATGCCGTACTCGACGGGGGGAGCGCCCCGCATGATGCTCCGTCCGGGCGCCGGCGCCTGGGGCCTCTCCCGGGGTCCTTCCTTCATCGCGAAGTGGACCATAACGGCGACAACCGCGACAGCGGCCGCCGCCGCGCCGAGCCATCGCACAGCGTTCACGGCGCGGGAAGACAGGCTCGCGCGCGACCTCGAGCGCATGGCGAAGGGAGCGATTCTCTCCCCGAACGCTTTCTCGATCCTCGTGCGGGCATACAGCCATTCCGCTCTCCGCGCGAGATCCTCGTCCGAATCGATCGCATTGAACCTCTTGAGGCGTTTGAGCTCGAGGCCGCAAAGCGGACACGTTTCGAGGTGCCTTCTCGCGGCCTCGGCTTCCCCATCGGCGAGATCCCCCTTCAGGAGTCTTTCGATAGTCTCGATATCGATATGAGCGTTCTCAGGCATCCTCGGAATCTCTCTTTCGAACGAGCCGGCCGAACTTCCGCCGCGCGTTTTGCAGAAGCGTCCGGGCCCCCGTCGCGTTCCCGCAACCCAGTATCTCCGTGATCTCGTTCACCGTGAGCCCTTCCCGGTAATGGAGCACGAACGCCGCGAGCTCATTGGGCTCCATGCAGTCCTTCGCCGCATCGAGGACGCGCTCGAGATCTCCGAGCGCGTCGATCCTCTCGTAGAAATCCGTATCGGACGCCTCACCGCCATCGCCGTCCTCGAGAGAGCGCAGCCGCCTGCGCCACTGCACACGTTTCTTCGATAGCTCTCCGAGGCAGTGGTTCCTCGTTACCTGGTACGCCCAGGTTGAAAATCTGGAACGGCCGGCGAAACTCATGACGTTGGCGAAGATCTTTATGAAGATCTCCTGCGAGAGATCGATCGCCTCATCGACGTCATGCGTGTAGTTGAAGCACCAGAGATAGATCCTTTTTCCGTATCGGCGGAAGAGCTCCGCGAAGAGCTCCTCGCGCGGCTTTCGCGCTATCTCGAATGCCAATGTCTCATCGGTCGCCGACCGAAGTCTCTCTATCAATGAGACGCTCCTCCCACGCCCAATGACACACTCAATGACACACTCAGTTGTGACGATTATAACAGATTCAGCGGCGACGCCTCAGCACGAATAGCGCGGTGAGAGCGGCCGCGACGACGCAGATGGCGAGCGCCCCATACGCCGGATGCGCGAATCCCCGCGGGAGCTTTGGCGCGGAGGCGCCATCCCCGATCGCGGCGAACGCGCCCCATACGGCGGGACTACCGAGCGCGCCGCCGTTGGCGAGCAGCGAACGCTGCGCCGCGCTCAATGCCGCCGCGCAGCCGAGACCTTTTCTGACGTTGCGATAGTATTCGATCATCATTTCGCCGGTCAGATCGTCGGAAACGTCCAGCTGCGCCGCAACCACGCATCCGGCGCCCGCGTAGAGAAACGCGTCCGTGAGACCGGAGATGCCTTCTCCGGACGAGAGGACCCCGCCCGCGGAGCGGCACGCCGACAGCGTGACGAGGGGCGCATTGAGCTTGAGCGCCGCGATCTCATGCCACTGCAGCAGTCCGTCCTCCGCTGGGGGAGCCAGCGTATCCTCGAAGCTCCGCTCCGGATTCAGGACGATGAAGGAGCGCCTCACATCGTCGTTGTCGATGTAAGCGTGCGCCGCTATGTGGATGATGCCCGTATCGTCGATGCGGCTCCCCTTGAACGCGCTCTCTCCGGCGCTCCGCCCCGAGAGAACGAGCGACCGGGAGAATATGGAAGAGACGTCCCTGGCTTCCCGCGCCGCGAGCGGGAGCGGCTCGATCGGAATATCGGTGAATGGATAGACGCGGTTTCCCCCGCCCGCCGCGGCCGCTCCCTCCCCGCTCGCCCCGACCGCGATGACATTGTATTCGTTCACGCGAGATGAACGTGAACGGACGGCGTTTCGCTGCCTCAGGTAGCGCAGCGTCCTCAGCGACGGCGCGTACGAGACGTCGTGATCCTCGACGAGATACCTGCCCCCGCTCCTGAGGAGCGCGAACGGCAGACGGTTGAGCAGCCCGTCAGGTATGATGATGAGCCGTTCGCCGGATTCGAGATCCTTCGCGACGGGCCCGATGAGCAGGTCGAACAGCTCGTTCGCAGCGGAATCCAGCACGCCCTTCGGAATCGCGGACGACGCTCCCGCCGGCTCATTCGCCATCTGCTGGAGCAAGCTCAGAAAATAATCCACATGCTGCTCTATGAGGCCCTTCGCGGGAAGCTCGTGAACCGTGAGCTCCACGCCCTTTCCGCAGAACAGGTACGAACCCCGCTCTCCTAGGAAAAACGAGAGCATCCGCTCGTCCGAGACGAGCGAAGAGAGGAGCCTGTCCGGCTGCTCGACGCTGGGATAGAGCGCCGCGACGTACTCGCCGTTCCCCCGCTCCAGCATG
>JAQTVX010000179.1 GCA_028706585.1 Candidatus Krumholzibacteriia bacterium
CCTCGTCGCCGAGGGGAACGTCATCCATATGGTCTATCTTGAGAATATCTCGGGGCGCTTCCAGGTTATGTATCGCGCCTGTGAGAATCTAGAGTGGTCCGAGGCGCTCCCTCTAACGAACGCCTCCACGGGCGACCGGATGGTGCCGACGATCGCGATAGGCCCGGACGGCTCGCTCCACGTCGCATGGGGAGATACGAGGGAAGATTCGCTGAATGTGAACATGAAGATCTACTACCGGCGGAGAACGGGCGGTATCTGGTTCGACGAGGAGTTCATCACGGACATCGCTAACGCCGGCAAGCGTCCGAGTATGGCCGTCGATGAAAGCGGCTGCGTGCACATCGCCTGGATAGACGCGCGGGGAGGAACCTTCGAGCAGATATACTACAGGCGATCCGGCCCATCGGGCTGGGAACCGGAGATCGCCCTGACGAACGGACAGGTGACCCACTATCACCCGAGCATCGCCTTGGCGGGAGGGGATGTGTGTCTCGCTTACTGGCAGAACGAAGCGGACGATATGAACTCCGAGATCTTCTTCAGGAGGTGCGTCGCGGGCGTATGGACGCCCGACTTCCAGATCTCGAACAGCGATGGGAAATCGGAGCTCCCATGCCTGATAGCGGAGTCGAACGGAAATCTGCATCTCGCGTGGGTCGATTCACGCGACGGGAATCAGGAGATCTACTACCGCGAGTACATCGATCCGGCGAATGGAACGGGGGACAAGGACGACGGGGGAACGCCCGAGATCACGGTCGAGCTGGCGATGACCTCAAGCCCCAACCCCTTTCGCGGTTCGACGAGCATCGAGCTCTCGGTGCCTGAAGGCTGCCAGGCGCGAATCGCCATCTACGACGCCGCCGGGCGCCGCGTGCGGGAGTTGTTCTCGAAAACCCTCTGCCGCGGGTCTCATTCCTTTGTATGGGACGGAGCGGACGACGCCGGACGTACGGTCGCGGCGGGCATATACTTCGCCGCGGGCTCGGCAGGAAAGGCTCGAACAGAGAAGAAGATCGTTTTCCTCAAATGAGCCGCTAGACGTAGGCGTGCATTCCGCCGAAAAAGAGGTTTCCGATAAATGACACAATGGCGATCGCAAGCCCCACGATCGACATGACGGCGAGCGTTCTGCCGCGCCATGCGCCGCGCATGTTCTGGTGAAGCATCAGAGTATAGTACAGCCAGAGCACGAGGGAGCCGGTTTCCTTCGGATCCCAGCTCCAGAACGAGCCCCACGCGAACTGCGCCCAGATCGCACCCGCGAACAGGGCGCCGATCGTGAAGAGCGGGTAGCCGATGCGTAGAGATCGCGAGATGATCTCCTCGAGAAGCTCGCGCGACGGCATGACATCCGCTTCGTTTCCCCGCTTTCCCTTCCCCCGAACCAGGTAGACCATGCCCGCTCCGGCCGCCAATACGAAGGCTCCCTCCGCGCAGGCGGCGAGCGTCACGTGGATGTAGAACCAGTAGCTCTGGAGCGCGGGCATGAGCTGCATCGAGGCCGTCTTCGGCAGGAGCGAGGCGATGACGAGGACGAGCACGATGGCTGGGGATACGACCACACCCAGCGCCATTCGACGGAAACGAGCCATGATGATGATGAATGATAGAGCCGCCGCCCACGACATCGCGATCGCATACTCATACATCGTCGAAAACGGCGGGTGCGTCGTGATCACCCATCGCGCGGCGAGACCGGCGGTATGAAACGTGAACGCGGCGAGGAAGACCACCGTCGCCGTGAGACCGACTCTGCGCCTGCGCACGGCCGCATAGATCGAGAAGAGAACGAAGGCGGCGAGGTACATCCAGAACGAATACCAGAAGAAACGCATATCTAGCGCAGATGCCATGACTCCTACCCCCTTGGGCCGAATTCGGTCCGCATCGCTTCGCGAATCGCGGCGAATTCCTTCTCGAAGCTCGCCTTCCAGCGGTACTCCGCGGCCGCGACGACGAGTCCGTCCGGACCAACCACACCCTTCAAGACGCGCGGGTTGCAAATGTACATGAGCATTAGACCCAGCGTGGCGACCGCGAAGCCGGCGAAGAGCACGAGCGCTCCGGGATTGGAGCTCACAAGTAGGCCGGCATAATACACGGGATCGCACCCCATGAGAACGAGATCCACCGGAGCCGTGAATGGTTGATTGTAATCGGGATGGTATAGAAAGAGCCAGCCGCGCTCCGTCCGTTCCGCGTTCGACACCTCGATCTCGAGCGCCGGGTTCGAGGGAAATGCGCTCGCCGAGAACGGCCCGTCGGGGCTCATCCGGAAATCGGGGATAAACCGGCCAGCGGCGAGCACGATCGCGCCGCCGTCTATCGATACCGAGGAATCAGGAACCAGGTCGATCGTTCCGCGCCCGAGACCTTCTCGCAGCGTGTAGCCGATGCGCGCGCGCTCGAACGCATTCTCGTCTACTGTGAATTCGCTTTGATGTATCCGCCGCCCCGCGACTTTCAGCGGGCGATTGACCTCGACGGCGCCGTGGACGATCGTGCCCCCCTCCGTTTTCATGATCGAGATGGTCGAGACAAAATCCTTGATCTCGAGCCGATCAGTCGTCACGATATCGAACCGGTCGACGCGAAGCGAGAGCGCACTGTCGCGCGGAAACGGAACGGTCTGGCCTTCGCGCACGAACACCGTCTCATGCCAGCCGGCGTAGCTGCCTACGATCCCGCCGATCGTGATCGCGAGAATGCCGATATGGAAGAGCATGGTGCCGGGAGAGCGCCACTTCCCCGAGAATGCCGCGAAGGAAATGCCCGAGGCGCCCTCTCTCCAAACGACCTCCAATCCGAACCTTTTGAGCAGCGCCGCGACGCGCACGAAGCGGGAGCCCGGCGATTCCGAGTCGATGTGCCCGGCGCTCGGCGCGAGCGGATCCTTCGATCCCGCGGGGATTCTATCGACAGGCGGCCATGAAAATTCGAACGAAAGCGCCTCTTTCCGGAGCCCGTCCGCATCAGCCGGCAGAGCGGGGCGCCATGATCCGAGCGCTAGCCGTCTCCAGCGCGTGAGAATGCACATGAGCAGCACCACGAAAAAGAGCGCGGCGATGAACCGAAACCAGAATGAATGGAATGGATCGTAGAGACGGAGCCCCTCAACGATTCTGGCGCCCGACTCTGTCCATATGCCTCGGTAGTAATCGCGTCGGGCAGGGAAATCGGGAGGAACGAGCTCGGTCGCAATCCAGCCGGCTATGCTCGCTCCGAATAGAACGGCGATCACAATCACGGCGAAACGGTTCGAGATGAACGTGCCGCTCTTTTTATTCCGGTTTACGCCCATTATCCCCCCCTCGAGGTGGCATTCTCCAAGCCCTCGTACGCATTGTACGCCATACGGAAAGGAGCGCTCAACAATTAAGACGAAATGTATTTACTTGATCGCCGCCAGCGGATATATAGCAAGTGATGCATACGCGCTTCGAAGCGGGTTCGATCGGGCGCATCGAAAGGCGATGAAATGAGATTCACGCGAGGGTTTATTGCGGCGGTTCTTCTGTGCTCGCTCGGGGCGCTTGGCACGGGATGCGGGGCGAGGAAGAACGGCGCGGATGACGCCAGCGCCTGCCGTCGTCTCGAATCTCTCGCCGTGAAGCTTTCATCGGAAATCGAGCCGCTCCGTGGCTCTCGTCTCGGTCTCACCGCGTCCGATTCACTCCTTTTCACCTACTCCGACGATGAGGTCAAAAGCGCGCTCAAACGGTCGAAAAAGCTCGAGGCACAATTCTCCGGCATTCCGGCCGAACGGCTGGGCGCGCGAGAAATAGACCGCGCAACGGTAATAATCAACTGGCTTCGCGGGGTGCGATTCGCATTCAACGACCTCGAAAGCCGCCGTTGGAGCCCTCTCCTCTATTGCTGGACGGCGGAAGAGGCTCTTTGGGTGCTGCCGTCGAGGATCACGCCCCCGTACGACGGCGAGCTCGAGGCATACCGGAAACGCCTCCTTCGCATACCCTTCCTCTTCTCCGCCGGAGAGGCGCAGATCACGGACCCTGCCGAATGGCACGTACGCCGCGCGATCGACGAGCTCGACACGCTCGCCGCGGGACTCCCCAGGCTCTCCGCTCTGATCGCGAAGCGATATGGAACATCGCTCGACGGAGAACTAGAGACCGTGAGGTTCTCGATTCTCGAATTCCGCCGCTTCGCCTCCGAATCGCTCCTCCCCGCCTCGCGCGGCAGGCTCATTCTCGGCTCCGAGAACCTGTCGAAGATCTTTCTCTACGGCGAGCTCATCAACGCCGATCAGAACATGTTGATTGCCGAGGGAAAGAAGCAGATGAAACGCCTCGAGCTTGAAAAAGGCTCCATCCTGAGACGGTTCGAGGTGGAGAGACAGGGGCTCGTGCCGGCTCACGCCGGCCCCGTTTCCCTGAAGGACAAGCCGTTCGAATCGAGAATCGAGCTCCTCCTCGAAGATATGCGGTCGTGGGGCAAAAAGGCCCCTATTCTCGGCTCCTCGCCCGGCGCCCCCATGGCACTCGCGTATCCATCGAACCCGGAATATCTCTCGCGCTCGAACCGAGCGCCATATCTCTCGATTCCCCCAGCCGGGGACGTCACCGCTGCTCCCGTGACTCCCCAATTCTCCGGCTCCGCCTGCCGGACTCGTATCGCCCTTTCAGCCGGGGTTCGCGAGATGCAGGACGATGCCGTCCGTTTCGCGCTCCTCTGCGCCGCGCCGCGCTTGCTCGATGCCGACAGGTCCCGCTGCGAGGCCAAAGACTCAACGGCGGCCGTCTTCTCGAGCGCAACGTTCGATGAGGGGTGGCGATACCTGGCGGTGCAGGAGCTCGTGCCGGACATCAAGAAGAACGACCCTGATCTATTCGTGCTTATTCTCAACGATTGGATCAGGAATTATGCGAGAATGATCGTTGTATTCTCCCTTCACTCGGGAACGATGACGTCTGAAAGCGCCATTGGATACCTCGTTGAATCACTGC
>JAQTVX010000180.1 GCA_028706585.1 Candidatus Krumholzibacteriia bacterium
TCGCGCCTTTCTTCTTCGCGCGCCGCACGAGATCCACCGCTCCCGCAGTCGAGACGTGCGCGACGTGGAGACGGGCCCCCGTGAGCTGCGAGAGCATGATGTCGCGCGAGACCGCGATCTCCTCGGCTGCGGCCGGCGAGCCCTTGAGCCCGAGGCGCGTCGAGGTGTAGCCCTCGTTCATCAGGGACGCCTGCGTGAGGAACGAGTCCTCGCAGTGGGATATGACGGGAAGCTTGTGCATACACGCGTACTCCAGCGCCGAGCGCATGACCTGGCTGTTGGTCACGTATTTTCCGTCGTCGCTCAGGGCGACCACACCCGCGCGCTTGAGATGGTAGTATTCGTTGATGACCTCTCCGAGAAGCCCCTTCGTCAGCGCCCCCGTCACGAGGACGCGGCAGCGACCGACCTGCTGCGCGCGGCAGGCGATGTACTCGACTACGCTGGGATCGTCGATAACGGGGTTCGTGTTGGCCATGCAGACGATCGTAGTGTAGCCTCCTGCGGCGGCCGCGGCCGTGCCCGTCTCGATCGTTTCCTTCTCTTCGAAGCCCGGCTCGCGCAGGTGCGCGTGGATGTCGACGAACCCCGGCGCGAGCACGAACCGCTCGGCGTCCAGCACGGGCAGATCCGTCTCGACGCTTTTCTGCCAGACGATCTCGGCGATCTTTCCCTTCTGCACGCACACCGAGCCGACGCGGAGCCGCTCGGACTCGGGATCGGCGATCTTTGCGCCCACGATCCAGAATTCCCGCTTGTCCTTCCAATCGATCATGAAATCTCCCCTTTTCGAAACAGCCGGCTATTCGGGCGTACCCGAATCCAGGCTTCCACCCGCGACGAGGAAGAGCACCGCCATTCGCACGGCGACTCCGTTCGTGACCTGCTCCAGTATGACTGCTCTATCGCCGTCGGCGATTTCCTGGCTGATCTCGACCCCCCGGTTCATCGGTCCCGGGTGCAGCACGATGCAGTGCTTCGGGGCCGCTTCGAGCACCTCAGGCGTCACCCCGAACACCTCGAAGTACTCGCGCATGCTCGGGAACAGCCGCGCCTTCTGGCGCTCGAGCTGGATCCGCAGAATGTTTATCGCGTCAGCCCCGGCGATCGCCGCGCGGATGTCGTATTCGACCGTCACACCCCCGTCGCCGAGCCTTTCGACCTCGGCCGGCATCATCGTGGATGGCCCGCATACGGTGACCTTCGCCCCCATTTTCGTGAGGCCCCAGATGTTCGAGCGGGCGACGCGGCTGTGCATGATGTCGCCGATGATCGTGACGCGCTTTCCCGCGAGCGTCCCCCAGTGCTGCCGCAGGGTCATCATGTCCAGCAGCCCCTGCGTCGGGTGCTCGTGCTGGCCGTCCCCCGCGTTGATGATGGATGCGTCCAGAAAATTGGCGAGGAACCTGTGCGCCCCCGACGAGCCGTGCCGCATGACGACCATGTCGACCTTCATCGCGCGGATGTTCTCGACGGTGTCCCTGAGGCTCTCCCCCTTCGCCACGGACGAGCCGGTCTTCGAGAAGCTCACCGTGTCGGCGCTGAGGCGCTTCTCGGCGAGCTCGAAGCTGATCCGCGTCCGCGTGCTGTTCTCGTAGAAGAGGTTGGCGATCGTCTTCCCCCTGAGCGCGGGAACCTTCTTGATCGGCCTCTCGGAGATCTCCTTGAACATATCCGCCGTGTCGAGGATCGTCTGTATCTCGTCCGCGGTGAGCTCTTCCAGGCCCAGGAGGTGCTTTCTGTTAAACGGCACGATGGGCTCCTCCCTTCTTTCCGCTGCGCTTCTTCGTCTTCTTCGCCTTGGCGCCGCACACCGGCCTCTTCCCGGCCTTCTTCTTGCGCGGGGCCCTAGCCGCGGGTGCGTGAGCTTGCTTCTTCACCGGTGCAGGTGCCGGCTCAGGCTCCTCGACAATCTCCTCCAACACGACCAGCTCTTCCCCGTCGATCTCCGTCAGCAGCACCTCCACGGTCTCGTTAGGCGATGTGGGAACGTTCTTGCCCACGAAGTCCGCCCGGATCGGGAACTCGCGGTGCCCCCTATCGACGAGCACGGCGAGCTGGATCGCGCTCGGCCTTCCGAAATCTATGAGCTCATCGAGCGCGGCTCGAACCGTCCTTCCCGTGAATAGCACGTCGTCGACGAGGATGATGATGCGCCCGGTGATGTCGCTCTTGATCGACGTCTCGCCGACGATCGGAACCTGGCCGACCATCTGGAGGTCGTCCCGGTAGAGCGTGATGTCGATCACGCCGACAGGAACCTTCACGCCCTCGAACTGCTCGATGGCGCTGGAGAGGCGCTCGGCGAGCGGCACCCCGCGCTTCTGGATGCCGACGAGGATGATATCCGCGACGCCCTTGTTACGTTCGACGATCTCGTGCGCGATGCGCATCACGGTGCGATGGATCTGCACGGCGTCCATGACGATCGATTTTCTCTGAATCTTCAACGATGGACCTCCTCGCAGCAGCGGGCCCGGGCAAAAAAAATCCACCCGGCCGGAGAGGATGGGTGGAAGTTCTCTGGTATCCCTTTCCTGGCCTCCCGGGCCAGATTAAAAGGCCGTTCATTGAAAATATCTTACCCGAGCCGAGGCGGGAGCGCAAGGATTATTTGAGAATATTCCCGAGCGGGGCACCTCGCCCGCGTGCTCAGCGCATCGCAAGCAGCACGATAGCGCAGGCGGCGGCCAAGAGCCCCGCGACGCTCGCCCCGCGCGGGCGCTCGCGCCAGACCAGAAGAGCGAGAAGCGCGGTGCCCGCTATGACGGTGATGTTGATGAACGGAAACACGATCGATGCGGGAACCGTTCTCAGCGCCTGGAGCGTGAAAACGGTGCTGAACAGGTTCGGAACACCGAGAACGGCCCCGAGGGCGAACGTCCGCGCATCGAACCGGATGCGGCGAGCAGCCACGAGGATCCACGTGAAGACGGCGGCCACGTCGAAGAGCACGAAGGTGAATGAGAGCCTGTCGGCGTCGCTCGCCGTCTCGCGAAAGGCCTTGAGAACGACGTCCCCGAGGCCAAGCACTACGAAGAGGGACAGGACGAGCGGCCAGGAGCTCCTGCCGGTGCTTGACGCCGGTCCCCCGGCCCCGGAGGCACCTCCCGCGCCCGATATGCTCACGCCGAAGAGCACGACCGCGGCGAGACCGAAACAGATGCCGAGCCATTGAAATAGCCCCGGTCCTTCAGCCCAGAGCAAGACGGACACAGCCACCGGCAGCACGACGGAGAGGCGGGCGACGGTGACGGGCACGGCGAGCGGCATTCGCGCGATTCCCGCCATGAGCAGAAGAAAGCCGAGAACGTAGATGATTCCAGCGGCGCCGCCGAGGGACAGCACCGCCGTGCCTACCCGCGGCACCCTTGAGCCGAGCATGAAAAAAGAGATCGCCGAGGCGACCAGATAGTTCGCCCCGGCGATCAAGATCCTACTACCGGCTCTCCGCTCGTTCACCTTGAGGATGAGAGCGATCGAGATCGAGCAGAGCGCAGCCGGCAGAAGCCAATTCAATTGACACCTTTCACTTCACGAACTGATCCGCGAAGTAGCGCGCCGTGAGCGGTTCGCCCGTCGCGGATTCGACGAGCTTGTTCCAGGGCGCGGTATCGCCTTTCGCGTATATCGACGCCTTGAGGAACAAGCCGACCTCCGGCTTTCCGTAGATGCTGGTGGCCCCGGTCGAGTCAGCGAGCACCTGCACGTTGATGTAGTGCTGGACCTGCGATGCGATGAGCTCGCCCAGCAGATAGTTGTGGTAGTAGACCGGGCTCGTGACGATGTGTATCTTGGTCGCCCAGTCGGGTGCGTTCCGGTCCTCCGGGCGCGTCACGAACTGGTACTTCTCGACGAGATCCCACCAGAGCGTGTTGAGATCCTGATCTGGATTCTTGTAGAGCTCGCGCTCGAAGTTGAACATCACCTGGCACCAGCGCGCGAAGATGAGCTGCTTCATGCGAAGCGACTCGGTCAGGACGGAGGAGATCTTCGCGAGCTCCTTGTCGTCGAGCCCGAGCGCAGCCTTCATCCATGCGGGATCCTGCGAGAGCCGTCCGAAGTACTCGGCCGAGGCCTCGGTCACGCAGAGGTGCGGATAGGTCCTCAGGATGTACGGGAGGCTCGGATCGATGTTCTTGTCGTAGACGCCGTGCCCGAGCTCATGGAGAATGGTCTCCATCCAGTATGCGTTGTTCTTCATGTTCGCGAGGACCCTGATGTCCCCGCCACGGTCGATGTCGGTCGTGAAGGCGTGCGGATTCTTGCCCGGCTTCTCGTAGAGGTCGCTCCGCGCGAGGATGTCGTCCGCGGGCAGCCCTATACCGGCGAAGAAGGTCTTCGCGATCTCGACGGGGTCTTTGTCCTTGTAGTACTTGTCGAGGTCCATTTCGCCGACCTGCGGAAGCTCCTGGAAATACGGATCGTGATAATGCCACGGGCGGAGATCCTCGACCTTGACCTTGTATGACTTCGCGAGGTTCGCGTCCAGCTCGGCCTTCATGGCGCGGAACGGCTCGCGCGTCATCTCGTCGAGCTCGGCGAAGAGCTTCACGAGCTCGTCCTCGTTCTGCTCGGCCAGCGTGAGGGACATCGTGTAGTAGTTGTCGAATCCCACCTTCTTCGCCGATTCGTTGCGCAGCTTGACGAGCTTGATCATGTCGTCGACGACGACGGGGCCGACGGCCTTGCTCGCCGTCCACGTATCGAGGCGCTTGGCGCTGTTCTTCTCCTCGCCGAGAATCCGGTACACGTCGTTCGTCGTCATCTCGACGCCGCCGATGACGGGACGATAGACGGTGAACTTGTTCTCGACGGAGCTCGCGAGGTCGATCATCTGTTTAAGCAGCAGCGAATCGGTCTGGTTCCCGAGGTAGCGCAGGTATAGCAAGTCCGCGGTCCGTTGGAGCTGCGGATCCTTGATTTTGCCGGATTCCTTCG
>JAQTVX010000181.1 GCA_028706585.1 Candidatus Krumholzibacteriia bacterium
GGCAAGAGCTACATAAGGCACGGCGACGTAATGGCCGGGGGCGAGCTCGCATTCGTCATGGGCGAGCGACCCGATAAGGCATGGGGCGTCGGCGACGCGGACGTCCCGGTGAGCGCGATCATCGATTTCTCCATTCTCCCTGTTCCCTGCGTTACGGCGGGCTCGAGGATATTCTCCGGCTCGACTGAAGTGGCTCTCGCATCGATTGTGGACGGCGCCCGGATCCATTACACATTGAACGGGGATGAACCGGGCGCCGGATCGAACCTCTATGAAAAGCCGTTCACTCTCACGCAATCGACGACGGTGAGGGCCGTCGCGACCGCGGAGGGCTTCCCGCCGAGCGGCGTCGTGACAGCCGAGTTCCACAGGATCCCGTACAACCGAGGCATCCGTCTCGATACGTCGTGCAGCGGCATGTACTCGGCCGGAGGCGATATGGCGCTCATCGACGGCCTCCGGGGAACGCTCGATTTCAGGACCGGTCTCTGGCAGGGATATGAAGGCGTCGATCTCGACGCGGTCGTCGATCTCGGTCGCGTGAGGCGCATAAACCGCATCGCGACGGGCTTTCTGCAGGACCAAAACTCGTGGATTTTCTTTCCCGAGATGGTAGAGTACTCTATCTCGAACGACGGGAAGCGCTTTGCCTCGGCGGCGAAGGTGGCACCGGGCGCTCCGGCGCCGGAAGAGGGCCCGCGCATCGATAGCTTCGCGTCAGGAAAAATCGGCGCGAGCGCGCGATACGTTCGAGTCCACGCGAAGAACATCGGCCTGTGCCCGCCGTGGCACGCGGGCGCCGGTGGAAAGGCATGGATCTTCGCCGACGAAATAGTCATCGAGTAATACGTGAAACGGCGGCCTGGCGGCCGAATGGCTCATCGCGGAACGACGGGATGGTGATATGGTCCATTTTGCATTTCTCGATTGGTTCTGGCTCGTAACGTTCGTCGTGCTCATGATCGGGAGCGGCGCCCTCTTCTACCGCCTCGGGAAACGCTCGGAGGCCGACTTTTTCCTCGCTGGGAGGGGGCTGCCGTGGTGGCTTCCCGCCTCGTCGGTCTACGCGACGCATACCGCTACCGACACGCCGATGTGGGTGGCGGGTGTTGTCTACAAGTACGGCCTCGCGGGGATGTGGTACGGCTTCTTCGCGGCGTGGTGCGCCGTGAGCGCGTTCGTCTCGACGAAAATCTTCCGCCGCTCGCTCGCGTACAGCCAGGCCGAGTGGCAGACGCTCCGGTACGGCGGCATGCCGGCGGAGCTCCTCCGCGGATGGGTCGCCGGCTGGCAGGTCTTTCTCAACATGTTCATTCTCGGCTGGGTCGGCATCGCCATGGGCAAGGTCTGCCACTTTCTATTCGGCTGGCCGCCGTGGATCGGGCTCACGTTCTTCTCGACGCTCTGCGCCGTATACGTTCTCGCGGCCGGTTACTGGGGCGTCGTGATGGCCGATTTCCAGCAGGGGATCATCGCGTTCATCGCGATCGTATTCGTGTCGTTATGGGGCGTCCACGCCGCGGGCGGTCCGCACATGATCATCGACAAGCTCCATGCGATGGGGCTTTCGAGCATGCTCAATCCGTTCAGCTTCACGGGATTCGCGGGCGGGGATTTTCCCGTCGCGTGGTTCATCACGATGCTCGTGATCGGCATACTCGGGGGGCTCGGCATGGCGACGGCGATCGACTGGTTCCCCGAAGCGCAGCGGATCCAGTCAGCTCGCACGGTCAAGGACGCATCGTGGTGCATCTGGGCGGGTCAGGCGCTCGTGGTAACGAGAAACGCGCTGTGGGCGGCGGCCATCCTCGGCTTTTTCGTCCTCTACCCGGGGCTCACGCAGGTCAAGGATTACGAGATGGCGTGGTTCCGTCTCGGATTCGAGACGCTGCCGGTAGGGATGATCGGATTCTTCTTCGCGGCGATCGTCGCGATCCATCTCTCGACGATCTCCACGCACCTGAACCTCGGCGCCGTCTACCTGACGCGCGACCTCTACCATCACTACATCAATCCGGGGGCGGATGAGCGAAAGCTCGTGTGGGTCGGCCGCGTCGGCACCCTCATCCTGCTCCTCGGCTCGTTCGTGTTCGGCTCGATCATGGAGAACATCACCGAGTGGCTCATCTTCGCGCTCTGGATAATGGCTGCGGGCGTATGGCTCCCGGGGATACTCCAGGTCGTCTGGTGGCGTTTCAACGGTTGGGGCTACCTCGCCGCGTGGGTTTTCAATCTCGTGTTCTCGTGGCTCGTCGTGTGGGTGCTCCCTGCCTTCGGCGTGCTGCCTCACCTCAAGGACTACCAGCAGTTCTGGCTCCTCATGCTCCTCGGCGCGCTCGTCTTTATCCCGGTGACGCTTTTTACGAAGGCCGAGAGCATGGACAAGCTCGTCAAGTTCTACGTGATGTCGCGACCCATTGGATGGTGGGCTCCTGTACGCAGGGAGGCGGAGCGGCGGGGGCTGCTCTAGGGTGAATCGCCCGGCCCCGGCGGGGACCGCGCGCGTGAAAGGATCATATGGGATTCATACGAAGACAATGGATGCCGAAAGAGGCGGATGAGTGGACGCGAGAGGATACGATCGCCGTTGTCCTCTCGCCGATCGTGTACATTCTTCTGATGCTCGGAACGGCCTTGAGCATGTTTCTGATGTGGCAGGGCTTCGTGATCCTCGCGGCGGGCGTGATTCTCATGCTGGTCATGATCTGGATCATCAACCCGAAGCTCTCATCGATCTCCGAGGGTTACGAGAAGAAGCAGAAGGGGTACATCGAAGAGCTGGAGCGGAAAGTCAAGTGGGAGGAATAGCGTGTCAAACGAACTCAAGATGGTGATCGGGATGTCGCTGGCGTACGTGACGTCCTTCGCGGGGCTCCTGCTCGCGTACTTCTCGTACAGAAAACACAGCCGGAGCAAGGAAGCGGGGAAATGACATGGCGCTCGGTATAATCTTTCCAGCGGCGGTTTTCATTTCTTCATACGTGATAACGTACCTTCTGTACCGCCATTTCTCGAAGAACCGGAACAGGTAAATGAAGATCATCGTCGCGCATTCTTACGCCCCCTGGCCGATCACGAAGGGCACCGATCGACTGATCATGAACCTGCTGGGAGGGCTCGCCGTCAATCACGAGGTCACGCTCGTGACGATGGCCCTGAGCGCGGACGGCCTCGAACGGCTACGCGAGATCGAAACGAACCGGCTCGGCGTGCGCGCGATTCTGGCGCCGAACAAGCGGAGCCCGTTCCACCGCCTCTTTTACAAAAACATGAACTATGCTAAGGCCGTCCTTGCCGGAGTCCCTCCCGAGGTCAGCTATGCCGCTCCTGAGGAGCTCATGCGCCTCGCCGCCAACACGGCGAAGGAGCGGACGGCCGATATGGTTCTCGCCTCGTACTGGCGCCTCTACAGGCTGGGCGAATACGTCGACGCGTCGAAACTCGTACTCATCACGCACGATCTCGATTTCATCGTCAATCGAGGGCGGCTGCGCTCGTTGAGCGGCATCGCCCGCATCATCGCGGCGAACCGTCTGGGGGCGCTGGAGCGAATCGAGCGAAAGGCCTACGAGCGGTACGAGACGATACTCACCGTGACACCGTCGGATGCCGAAACGCTCGCGCGCTATTCCGTCGCCGCCGGAAAAGCGGTGTACGCGCTTCCCCTGGCTCTCGATCTATCGGTGTTCGACCACCGAGCTTTCGAGCGCGAGAAGCGAACGATATTGCTGATGGGAACGTTCCATTCGGATTTCAACCGCGACGCTCTCTCTTGCTTCGCGGGCGAGGTTCTTCCCCGAGTGCTCGAGAAGAACGGCGGAGTGCGTTTCGTGGTCGTGGGACACGGTGTGGACGGGCGGATGCGCGCCGCGGCGGGACCGAACGTCTCGTTCGCCGGCGGTGTCGATGACGTCAGGCCCTATCTCGGTCGATGCTCGGTGATGGTGCTTCCGCTGCGGTTCGGCGGAGGCGTCCGCATCCGCATGATGGAGGCCGCCGCCATGGGAACGCCCGTAGTGAGCACGCCGGTCGGAGTCGCGGGGATGGGGCTCGTGGCCGGCAGGGATTACCTCGAAGCCTCTTCGAGCGCCGAAATGGCCTCCGCGATTCTGCGCGTGCTCGAGGACGGCGACTTCGCGCGGCGCATCGGGGCGAACGCCAGGCGCTGGGCCGAGGACAACATCTCGATGGAGGGATATCCGGGGCGCCTCGATGAGCTGTTCGAGAAGATAGCGCGCAGCCGGGCCGAGCGGCGTCGGATGGAATCCAACCAAAGGGGAAAATCTTGATCCGCGTGAGAAGGGGAAGAATCGGGGCGCTCGGGGCGAAACCGGAGTATCCCATGAGGCTCCTCAATTATATCGCGATCAAGCTAGTCTATCGGCTCGGCTGGAGCAGGGTGCCCTTCCTTCCAGTCACCATCGATATCGAGCCGAACAACACCTGCAATCTTCAGTGTCCGCACTGCCAGGTGCCGCACTGGAGCAAGCCGGCCGGCTATCTGACCATTGAGCGCTTCGCGGCGATACTGAAGCAGGTGCCGGGCCTCGTCAGGGTCAAGCTGCAGGGCATGGGCGAGCCGTTGCTGAACCGCGAGCTTATCGGGATGCTCGAGGCGGGGGAGGCGCGCGGCATATCGATGGCCTTCATCTCGAACGGCAGCACATGCACACAGGAGATGGCGGACGCGCTCGTGCGGTTGCATGATACGGAGATCACCTTCAGCCTCGACGGCGCGTCGAAGGAGACTTTCGAGAAGATCCGCGTCGGGGGATCGTTCGAGCGCGTCATCGGCAATATCCGGCGCCTCATCGGCACGCGCGGGGCGAAACGATCGCCGGCCGTATTCGGCTGGACATTGGCGACGAAGGACAATCTCCACGAGCTTTCCGAAATCGTGCGGCTTGCCAGGGAACTCGGTC
>JAQTVX010000182.1 GCA_028706585.1 Candidatus Krumholzibacteriia bacterium
CCGAGCGCGCGTCCTCGCTCTTGAGCGTGCCTACGGGCGGGAAGAAGAGCCCGGTGGGCCCTATGTCTCCCGCAACGAATCTATCGTGCTTGCCGGAGCGCTCGATCGCGCCGCGCGCCGCCTCGACGCCCTTCTCGTTCACCCGCGCGGGATCCAATTTCCTGCCGGCCTCGGAAGATTGAAGCTTGATGCGGCTCGCCCCGAAGGTGGCGGTCGTGACCACCTCGGCGCCCGCCCTGATATATGCTTCGTGCACGTCCGCGATCTTCTCCGGCTTCGACATGAGCCACGCCTCGGGAATCTCGCTGCGGCTGAGCCCCGCGGCGATGAGCATGCTCCCCATACCGCCGTCGAAGATGACGACCCTGTGCTTGATGGTTGCGAGGAAATCCTTCGTCATCGCCCTCCCATAAGGCTTTGCGCGAGCGTCACCGCCGCGACCGCGTCTCCGGCGTAGCCGTCCGCGCCGATCTCGCGCGCCCACTCGTCGCTGCACGGCGCGCCGCCGACCATCACCCGCACCTTCCCCTTGAGCGAGCGCTTCGCGAGCTCTTCCACGACGCGCTTCTGCCCCGACATCGTGGTCGTGAGGAGCGCCGAGATGGCGATGCAGCCCGCGCCCTTGGCCTCGGCCTCGTCCACGAACCTCGCGGCCGGCACGTCCGCGCCGAGATCGCTGATCTCGAAGCCGTTCGCAGAGAGCATCGTGGCGACGAGCGTTTTTCCGATGTCGTGGATATCACCCTCGATCGTGCCGATGACGACATGGCCGGCCGACTCCGGCCGCGCGCCCTTGCCGAGGGCCGGCTGGAGAACGTTCATCGCCCTCTTCATCGCCTCGGCGCCCATGACGAGCTCCGGAAGAAACAGCGTGCCCTCCTCCCAGAGGCGGCCGACCTCCCGGATGCCCTTCACGAAACCATTTTCTATGACTTCGAGAGGCGGATACTTCCTGTCGAGCGCTTCGAGGGCCAGCTTGACGGCCAGATCCGCGTCGCCCTCGAGCACCGATCTTGTGCAATCAGCAAGGAAAGCCTGCATCAAAATCCTCCTTATCTATTGATAACGTTAAAGATTCGCCGCGTTTTGGCGCGATGTCAAGCGCCTTTTGAGCCAATGGGCGCGCTGTGGCAGCGCCGCCCACATCCGGAAGCCGTTGTATGGGCTGGAAGGATTTGTCTTGTTCGCGAAATTTCTCCTTTTTGACGGATAATGAATACATTACAATTCCGATGCGCAATGGGGTTGCGACTATTCCACGAGATGCAATGTCGAAACACAAGATGAAGATCGCTGCCGTTGTGTTCATTCTCCTCGCCTTCTGGATTCCACCGGCGGCCTCCGCCCAATCATTGGATACTGACTCCCTTCTCCCCAGATTCCAGCCAACCTCCAAATCCATCGTCCCAGACTCGCTCTTCCTCAAAGCCCAGCGCTACATCGCATCGAGAAGGGCGAAGTTCATCGGGAAACCGGCGCCGATCGTCGTAACGACCACGATAGCAGGTGATCCATGGCGGCTCACAGATCAAAAAGGGAAGATCGTGGTCGTCGACTTCTGGGCAACATGGTGCATCGGCTGCAGGCCAACCACCGAGGCTATCGAGCAATTGAGAGAAAAATACAAGGACTACAAGGACGTGCTGTTCGTTGGCGTCGCTCTCGACGAGAAGGCGGAGCCGGTAATCAATTTCTGCAGGACAAATAACATGGCCTGGATTCAGCTTTTCGAGCCTGGAAAGATGACGCGCAACGGCTTCGCCAAGGCATTCGATGTTTGGACCATTCCGGAGGTCTGCATAATCGATAAGAACGGAATCGTCGCCTCCGTATTCGGGATGTCCAAAGAAGAAATCGATCGAACCATAATAGAGCTCTTAGGCCGATGATCGAAAGCTACAGGGCCCATTCCAAGTGAGGCCTCATCCGTGACGCATCTCCCGCAGCCAGGAGGCATAATAATGTCGAATCGGCAGCAGTGGTCGGGCACTTTGGCTCTCATGCTTTCCTTGATTTTGGCGCTACCCCTTTCCGCCGGATGGGCGCAGGGCGAATCGAGAGATTCTCTTTTGCAGGTTCACGCGACCAAGGTGTATCTCGACATACCCGAGGGGTATCATGACTACGTCAGGACCGAAATTCCATATGTCAACTACGTGCGCGATCGCTCCCTCGCCCAGGTGCAAGTAATGCTGCTGGAAGCGGAAACGGGTAGCGGCGGCACGGAGTACAGCGTATTACTCATAGGCCGCCAACAGTACAACGCCATCAATGACACGCTCACCTTTGCGATGGAACCGGGGCCAGCCGAGGACAGAGTGCGCCAGAGGCTCGTCGCTCTTCTGAAACGCGGGCTCATGCGGTACGTGGAAAAGTCGCCGCTCGCCAACGACATCTCAATCTCATACGTGAGGCGACCGACGCCGGAACTTCAGAGAGACCGCTGGGATTATTGGGTGTTCAGCTTGAACACACAGGGCTATGCCCAGGGGGATAAGACATGGGACAATCTCTACATGTGGACCTACCTTGCCGCGAATCGCGTGACACCGGAGTTGAAGATCGATCTCTCCATTGGAACGAGCTACAACGAGAATAACTACGACGTTTCCGGCGGGACCATCACGAGTATCACAAGATCGGAGTACTTCAGCGGCCTTGTCGTCAAGAGCATCAACGATCACTGGTCATACGGTCTATCGACGAACTTGAGCGAATCCTCATACAGCAACATCGATCTGCTGGTGGCCGTTGCACCGGCGATTGAGTATGATCTGTATCCTTATACCTCCAGCACGAGGCGAGAGCTACGTTTTCTATATAGAGTCTATTGTGAATATGCCCGCTACGTCGAGGAGACCATTTACAACAAGCTCCATGAGAATTTCGCCAAGCAAGCGCTTTCGGTGACCTATGTCGCCAGGCAACAATGGGGCTCCATTACCGCGACCCTTTCCGGATCGAATTTCCTCCACGATTTCACGAAGAACCGGCTCTCTCTGACGAGTGATCTATCACTGAACCTGATAAAGGGCTTTTCCTTGACGTTATCGGGCCAGGCGTACAGAACGCACGATCTCCTTTCTCCCGCCAAAGGCGAGGCGAGCTACGAGGACATCCTGCTCAGGCGAAAGCAGCTCGACAGTCAATACACCTATTATTTCTCTTTTGGGCTGCAGTACTCGTTCGGCTCGATCTACAGCAACGTCGTCAATCCGCGATTTGGGGAATAGTCCCGCCAACCGATTGAATTCGCCCATCAATGATTAAGGGTGATACGTGAGCGATATCTTCGCGCCGAGCAGGTCCTCGAGCGTCGTCGGGTACTTTATGCGCTTCCCGATCGTGACGGCGTCGTCGAGGGAATAGCCCCGGTGCCTCACGAGGTAAGCCACCCACATCGTCGAGACGCGCCCGGCGCTGAGGCAATGGATGAAGGCCTTCCCCGTGTGCGCCGCAAGCTCCATGGCGAAGGTGTCGACCGCGTGCGGGCGGTAGCTGGCCTTTTCGCCGAGCGGGATCGATACGTACGCCATGCCGAGCTCGCGCACGACATTCTCCTCGTTGAACGCCGCCTCGGCGAAATCCTTGTTCTCCTTCTCGGCGCGCAGGTTCACGACGAGCGTGACGCCCTCGGATTTCAGCCACCGCAGCGTCTCGAGCGCGGGCTGGCCGCCGAAATAGAAGTTCGTAGACCTGAAGATATCCTTCCTTCCCTCGACCCTGTAGACGCTGTCGATCGGCGCCGTGCCGAGAGATCCGTCGCCGGCGAGCGCGGCGGCGGAGCACTGAACGATCGACCCGGCGATCACTATTGCGATCAAGCCGGCGGCCAATTTCATATCGCGCCTCCTTCGCATTCAAAGGGCTTGAGCAAGATAAAGGCCGGGTGCCCAGGGTACCTCCAACACCGGAAAGGTCAACATACCCCCACGAAGGTCGACCTTTATCGGAGGTGGCCACCCGGCCTCAATACAGGGGCTGGGGGTTAGTCATCCAAATACTCCACAGTTCTTACTTCAGCGTCTTTCCGAGCGCGCTTTCGAGCACGAACCGCGGCTCGATGTCTATGGGCACGCCCTTGATACCGTCGAGCTGTGCCCTGACGTCCGTATCCATCGCTCCGTACTTGTCCATGAACGCCTTCGTGCCATCGTAGTCGCCGCGCGCCTCGAGCATGAGGATGTCGTGCGACATCGCCGCGACCGCGCCCTTGATTTTGGTGAAATCGACGGACCAGAGTCCCGTGGCGGGATCCCTGACGTAGGCGCCGCGTTCCTTCAAGTAATTGAAGATCGCCATAACAGCCTTGCCGTGAGCCTCGCCCACGCCGAACCGTACGGCCCTGAAGAATCCGGCCAGATACGTCACCGCCGTCTCCTTCGTTAGCGCTTCAGGGAAGAACCCTTCATCAACAAGATAATATATATTGTACTGCCCGACAATATCCGCCTTTGCCTCTTCTACGCCCGAGTACAGCTCGCGAAGGGACTTGTTCACGGTCGTCTCGGTGCCGTCGGGAAGCTTGATGACGCCGGGGCCGAGCCCGTGCGAGAACTCGTGCAGGAGCGTGTGGTCGAAGTACGCGTCGAAGGTAACCAGCGGCAGAATGTCCGGCGAGAGCGTCTGCTGCGCTATCGGCACGAGAATCTTGTCGAATTTCGCCCGGCACACGTTGCGGAGCATCACCTTTTTGCTTCCTTTGGCCGTGCGCACGCGCTCGTCGTTCGGCAGGTTGAACGCGATCGTCTGCACTCCGGCCTTCGTGTCGCCGGCGGTGAATATCTCATCGACGACCGAGATCGGGCTCTCCATGCCGCGCGAGGTGTTCTTGTACTGCTGGTCGACGGGCAGGTTCTGCTCCATCTTGGCGAGGTACGCCTTGATGCCGTCGAGCTTCCTGGTCTCCGCG
>JAQTVX010000183.1 GCA_028706585.1 Candidatus Krumholzibacteriia bacterium
TCACCGAGGACTATCACCTTTCCTGCCGACCCGGGGACAAGACCGAACACCTCCGAGCGGTGCTGCTCCGTCATTGTAACGACGACGTCCGCATCATCGACCATCTCAAGCGTGAGAAGCCTGGTTCGATGGTCCGAGAGCTCGATGCCGATCTCCGCGAGCACTTCGATCGCGTTCTGGGCGGCTCCCATCCCATCGAATGCCGCCGTGCCGGCCGAAGCAAAAACGACTCTGCCCAGCAATGCTTCCGGCACCCTGGCTGCCGCGATGAGCGCCGCCATCGGGCTCCGGCAACTGTTTCCCGTGCATACGAAAAGAACTGTGTTCATGCGTTTCCGCCTGCGAGAGGATTCAACCATATCGCCGGGGCAGATGTTTGTCAAGGCAAGAGCTTGAATAGGTTACATTTGACAAGTCGAATCGTCCGAGTTACCTTATATATGTCAGGCAAGCGGCGCTGCATGGCCCGGCCACGAGCAGACGGGAGATGTAATGAAAAAGAACCTGATCGCAGCTCTTCTCATCGCGGCCGTTTTCGCATCCTCCACGGCGAATTCGGCTCCTCCGATCTTCAAGGAAAGAAAATACTTCGGCCCCATGCCGTTCAACAGCTTCTCGCTGAATGTCGGTTTTCTCGATGGGGCGGATTTCTCCTATCTGACGGAGGCTCTCGATAACTGGGCGACGGCCAGGAACGGCTACGACACGGCCAAGGAAATGCCCCTCTCCCCGAGCTGCAAGCTGACATACGAGCGCAAACTCACCCCGAACCATGTCCTCAAGCTGAGCTCGACCTTCACGTATATAAAGCAGGAAACCGGGGGCGAATACGTCGCGGAGTTTCCGGACACCAATTACGCCCTGACGATCGAGCGGACTATCAAGGTTTATCTCCTCAGCTTCGACGCGGGTTTCTCATATTTCTTCATCACCCCGGAACCGGCGCGATTTTCCCCTTATGCCGGCGCCGGTTTCTCCGCCGTCATACCCATGGTGCGGCTCCATACCGATAGCTACCTCGACGGGGAGCCGTTCAGCAACCCCGGCGAGAACATATCGCAGAACAGCTTTCAGGCGGGCCTGCACATGGAGTTCGGCATGACGTACTTCGTCTCGAACAGGTACGCCGTCGGGATCGAGGGAAAATATCAGATGGCTCAGAGCAAGTTCGACATCCACAACGGGAACTTCGATCTCAAATACACGGGCATGATTCTCTCCCTCGGTTTGACCTATTACCTATGACGAGTGAGCGCCGCTTAGACGTCGTCGTTATCGGCGCCGGGCCGGCCGGCTCGAGAACCGCAGAGCAGCTCGCGCGCAGGGGTCTGCACGTTCTTCTTCTCGAAAAGCGGCCGATCGTCGGCTATCCGGTGCGCTGCGCCGAGGCTGTCGGCCCGCGGCAAGACGTCGAGCGCTACGTTGTGTTCGACGATTCGCTCATCTCCTCGCCTATCAACGGCGTTGTCCTGGTATCCCCCGACGGCGTCAGGATCGAGCGCGATATGCCGGGCATCGGCTTCACCATCGACCGGGAGCGGTTCGACCGGCGGCTGGCGGAGATGGCCCGGGCAGCGGGGGCCGAGCTTCGGACGTCGCACCAGGCCATGGCGCTGCTGCGCGAGAACGGGCGCATCTGCGGCCTCCGCGCGAAGGATCTCGCCGGCGGCGCGGAGTACGACGTGCGCGCCTCGATAGTCGTCGGCGCCGACGGCGTCGAATCCCTGTCGCCGCGCTGGGCCGGTCTCAAGAAAAGCTGCCGCGTGGACGAGGTGCTGTCGTGCGCTGAGGAGCTCATCGAGGGAATCGACGTCCCCGGCTCCAGGATAGAGTTTCATCTCGGCCTCGAAGTCGCGCCCGGCGGATACGCGTGGGTGTTCCCGAAGGGCGCGGACAGGGCGAACGTCGGCGTCGGAATCAACCCGCTCCTCGCCGGGGGGCGCACCGCCGTCGACTACCTGAACGGCTTCATCGCGCGCCGCTCGCCGGCGGGGAAACGGACGCGTCTCGTGATCGGGGGATGCACCGTGGCGCGCGGGCTTCCCGAGCTCGCCACCGACGGCTACGTCGCCGTTGGCGAGGCCGCGAACCAGAACAATCCCTTCTCCGGCGGGGGCATCATCAACGCGCTCGAGGGCGCCGACATGGCCGCCTCCGCGATCATCGACACGCTCGGCAGGGGAAGCGTCTCCGGGAAACACCTGCGCGAGTACACGCGCGAGTGGCGCCGAAGCGTCGGGAAGGCGAACGAGGCCTTCTACCACGCGGCGCGCGTCTTCTACGCGCTGAGCGACAGCGAGATGTCTCGCGTGATGGGCGAGCTCGCGAGCGCACCGGGCATCTTCGACGAGAAAGGGATAAAGCCCGTTGCCATGATCCGGGCCCTGATTGCGGCGCACCCCGGCTTTCTGGTACAATTCGGCCGCTCCTGGCTCGGCTGGAGAGGACGCAGATGATTGAACGGAGCTCGACAGAGAAATCCGGCGGGGGAATTCGGATCGACCGCGAAAAATGCGTCGTCTGCGGCGCTTGTTCCGCCGTCTGCCCGTCCGAGGCGCTCATCGTCGAGGGGCTCGCTCTCGTCGCGGTGCCGGAACGCTGCCGCCCCTGCGCTCAGGCGGCCCTCATCTGCCCGACGGGCGCCCTCACGTGCCCGGTGGCGGAAGCGAGCCGGAATCGATTCAACCGAGCGAGGCAAGCATGAAGAACGAAGATGGCGTGCGGATCGCGTGCAGGGTCGTCGGAGCGATCGAGACGAACTGGTACATTCTCTCGTGCCCCCGGACCCGAAAAGCGGTCATCGTCGACCCGGGCGGCGGGGAGGACGTCATCGAAGCATACGTAAAGGAAACGCTCATCGAGCCCGTCGAAATCGTGAGCACGCACGGGCACAGCGACCACATAGCAGCCGCGGGCGCTCTGGCGGAACGTTACGGAGTCCCCTTCGCGATCCACGGCGCCGACCTCGCGATCGTAAAGCTCTCGGTCAGGGAGGCGCCATTTTGGGGACTCGGAAAGATCAAGGAACCCCGTATCGGCCGGATCCTGTCGCAGGGGGACACGATCTCTTTCGGAAACGTCCGGGGAAGCGTGCGGCACACGCCGGGACACACGCCGGGCGGCATCTCGATACTTTTCGACGGATTCGTCATAGTGGGTGACACCCTCTTCAACCGCTCCGTAGGAAGAACGGATCTCGAGGGCGGAGACCTCGACGCGCTCCTCAACTCCATAAGAACGCAGCTGTTCACGCTCCCCGACGAGACGATCGTCTACTGCGGGCACGGGCCCCGCACGACGATCGGCGAGGAAAAGCGCGAAAACCCGTTTCTGATGGACATGTGAGCGGCCGGACAGAGGGGCGGCCCGGGAGCATTTCGCGTTGCCGATTTGGTCTCTTTCTTGCTAATCTGCAACAGAAAAATGGGCAAGGCGGCAAACAGCGGAGTGACCCCCGCTTGACCCGCCGTAGACGCACAGCCGGGAGGACAATTTGGAAAGCAAGAACAAGATCCGTGAGTTCATCATCAGAACTTTTCTATTCGGATCGAAGGACGCGAGGCTCGCGGACAGCGATTCGTTTCTCGAAACGGGAATCATAGATTCGACGGGCATGCTCGAGCTCGTATCGTTCATCGAAAGCGAGTTCGGCATCGAGGTCGGGGACACGGAGCTGATCCCCGAGAATCTGGATTCTATCGAGAGGCTCGCCGCGTTCATCGAGAGGAAAAAGGTGGCCTCGGCATCCTGACGGGCTCGAAAAGGAGATGCAATGGAATTCACGAAAGACATCCTCGCGATAGACGCCGAAAAAGTCGCGGGGCAGATAACAGACTTCATCCGTGACCAGGTCAAGAACTACTTCCGGCGCAAGGGCATCGTCATCGGCCTGAGCGGCGGCATCGACTCGGCCGTCTCAGCGGCGCTCTCGGTGCGGGCACTCGGGAGCGAGCGGGTACATTCGCTGCTGCTCCCCGAGCGCGAATCGAATCCGGTGAGCCGCGAGTACGGGCTGCTCTGCGCGAAATCTCTCGGCGTCGCGTGCGAAGAGGTCGACATTACCAAGATTCTCGAGAGCCACGGCGTGTACGCGAAGCGGGACGAGATCGTGAAGAAGTACTTCCCAGGCCTCGCGAGCGGCTACAAGTTCCGGATCGCGCTACCGCAGGATCTCCTCGAGCGCGACCGGCTCAACGTATACCACCTCGAGGTGCTCGCGGCGGACGGCTCCGTTCTCACGGCGCGCCTCGCGCACGACGATTTCCTCGGAATACTGGCCACGAGCAACATCAAGCAGCGGACAAGAATGATCCGCCTCTTCTACGAGGCTGAGAGGCGCCAGTACGCCGTGTGCGGAACGACCAATCTTTCCGAGGCGCTGCAGGGATTCATCGTCAAGTACGGAGATGGCGGGGTCGACATGGAACCGATCGAGAACCTGTACAAGAACCAGGTGTACCAGCTCGCGCGCTACCTCGGCGTCCCGAAGGAGATCATCGAGCGCACGCCGAGCCCGGACACGTACAGCTACGTCGCGAGCGACCAGGACGTCTACTTCTGTCTACCATACGACACCGTCGATCTGATTCTCTACGCGATGGAGCACGGCGTGCCGAAGGAGAAGGTCGCCAAGGTTCTCGGTCTAGGAATGGAGCAGCTCGAGCGCGCGTGGCGGGACATGGCGCACAAGCATGAAGCTACGGAGCACTTCCGCACAATGCCCCCGTCGCCCGCGATCGGCTCGTAGCGGGGCCGGACGTGAAAGGAAGAAGCGCCATGAAGCGTTGTTCGATATGCGTTCTGCCCGAGACATTCCCCGGCGTCCAGCTCGACGAGAAGGGCGTGTGCGTCCACTGCCGCGCCTTCAAG
>JAQTVX010000184.1 GCA_028706585.1 Candidatus Krumholzibacteriia bacterium
AAAGCATGGTTGAACGCCGTGATGATGAAAAATTTGTCCACGAGGTTGACCATGAACGTGCCGTTCGGCGTCAGGAAATGGATGACTCTTGCGCTGTTCAGATCGATCGAATGGATGATGCGCTCGACCTCCGCTGAACCGCGAAATTCGCCGAACAACGCGCCGATGAAGCTCGTTGGCCAGAGAATCCACGACGCAGATTGAATGCCAACGATGGCGAAGAGGGGCGTGCCGAGAATGCTGCACTCATCTTTCCTGAAAACGGCGGTCATACGGGCAACGAGGTACGGAAAAACGAACGCATTGATCACGTTGAAAATGCCCAGGGCCATCGGAATGGACATTCCCGCATGCTTGACGAACCCGGCGATGAAGAGATGATACATCCACATGTAATGTATTGATTGATCGGCGAACCACGGATCCCGTGGAGGGATTCCTCTGTTCACGATCTCACCTACGATGGAAATGTGGTACCACGCATCGGAACGAACCATCAGGAAGCCATTGAAAAGATACGCGACGAGGATCAGCCCGCCGAAGGCGACGGAGACGAGGAGTATCTTTCGCGGGACGGGATCTGCGGCCGATTCGCGTCCCCTGTTCCGCGTGAGACCGATGCCGGCGACCATGATCGCAGGGATAAGGATTGACGCCGTCGTGGTGTCCCTGAGTGATCCGGTGAGACGATGGCAAACTAGCATCAGCAGCACGACGATGATAGGCGACAGCAGCGGCGGCAGGTACAGATCATCGAGAGCGGGGCGGTTCCTCTCTCCGAAAAGCAGAAGAAACGCAAAACCGGGAAGATAGTACGAGAGTATGATGCTTCCCGGGACCCTTATCGCAAATGGCGCCGCATCGATGAACGACAACGCGGCGAGAAGCAAGAGCATCGCCAGGAGTGGCCTCTTCATGGGAAGAATTCTATAGAAATGCGGAGCCTCCTGCAATACAATTCCCCTTCCAAGGGCGCCGATGTGCTGAAACCGTACGGCGTTTCCGTCAACGAACATGAAGAGCATCTTGATCGACACGATACGAAGCAATGTCCGCGGCGAGGTGCTCCTGTCCGAGCCGCTCAAGGATCATACTACCTACCGCGTGGGCGGGGCCGCGGAGCTGCTCGTTCGACCGCACTCGGTCGCCGAAGCCATCTGGATGTATCGCCTCGCACACAGAAGAGGCATCCCGTTGACGATACTCGGCGCGGGGTCCAACGTAATCGCCCCCGACCAAGGGATCGAAGGCATCGTGATCGAGACGAAAGACTCTTTCAAGAGGATCACTTTCGTCGGAAACGGCGTTGTGAGGGCCGAAGCCGGGGTCACGCTCCTGGAGCTCGCGAGGGCCGCGGCGCGAAAAAGACTGAGAGGCCTGGAACCGATCTCCTGCATTCCGGGTACTGCTGGAGGCGCCGTGGTCATGAACGCCGGAACGCGCGACGGAGACACGAGCAGGTCGCTCGTGCGCGCCGGCGTATGTACGGCGCAGGGAAGAACGCGCATATTCAAGGCCCGCGAATTGAGCTTCGGCTACCGGCGGAGCATTTTGCTCGGCTCCGATTGGATGGTGCTCTGGATGGAATTCAAGCTCACCCGGGGAAACCCGCGTGACTCCCTGAAGGCCATCGACGAGCTGTGGGAAGAGCGAAACCGGAAGTATCCGCTCGAGGTTCCGAGCGCCGGTTCCGTGTTCAAGAGACCGCCCAACGATTTCGCCGGCCGTATCATCGAGAGCGCCGGATGCAAGGGAATGCGGGTCGGCGGCGCGCTCGTGAGCGAACGCCACGCGAATTTCATAGTGAACACGGGTTCAGCAACAGCCTCCGATATACTGGCGCTCATCGAACTCGTGCGAAAAACGGTCTACGGCAAGACGGGGATTTATCTCGAGCTGGAACAAATTCCACTCGCCGTGCACACTTCATGCAATGGCAGCTCGCGTTTGAAGTGATATTCGATTGAACGGATCCCGGGAGGTTAACGGCCGGATGGGGAAAGCGATCGACTCCTATCCATTATCTCCACTGCAAGAAGGGATGCTCTTCAACGCCCTCTTCGCACCTCATTCGGGCGTCGATATAACCCAGATCATCTGCCGGATGCACCACCCGCTCGACACCGCCGCGTTCGAACGCGCCTGGAACAGGATTGTGGCGCGGCACGCGATCCTGAGGACCGCCTTCCGATGGGAGGGACTCGACGAACCGCTCCAGGACGTGTACGACGAGGCGCAGCTCGAGTTCGCCGTGCATGACGTGAGGGGGCTCGTGAGCGCCGAGCAGAACGATCGCCTCGAGACGCACCTGCGTGACGACCGCCACCGGGGTTTCGACATATCCAGCCCCCCCCTTATCAGGGTCGCAGTGTTCCTCCTCTCCGATACGGAGAACATTCTCGTCTGGCCCCTGCACCATCTCCTCCTCGATGCGTATTCCTGCGCCATGATCCTCAAGGAGGTTTTCACGATCTACGAGGCATCGCTCGAGGGAATGGATGTAGCGCTCGACCCCCCCCTGCCCTACCGGGCGTATATCGATTGGCTGCGGAAGCAGGACACCGGGGCCGCCGAAGTCTTCTGGCGGGAGCTCCTCAAGGGTTTCACGACGCCGATCTCGTTGTCCATCGCGCACGATCCCCAGAAGCTCTCGCGGGCGAAGCAGGGTTATGACAAGCGGGAAATCGTTCTTCCCGCCGGCATCAAGGGATTCCTCAAACCGTTCGCGCGAGAGAACGGCTTTACCCTCTACACGTGCTTTCAGGCGGCATGGTCGATAATACTGAGCAGATACAGCGGCTCCAATGACGTCGTTTTCGCATCCGTGCGGGGCTGCCGAGGCGTGCCTATCGAAGGCGCCGATTCGATCGTCGGCATGTTTATCAACACACTTCCGGTCCGGACGAAGATCGACGAGCACCAACCGCTCGTTGCCTTCTTGAAGGACCTGAGGGCCCAGCACATTGCAACGCGCGCTTTCGAGCACAGCCCCCTTGCCAGAATTCAGCGCTGGAGCGAAGTCGCTCCGGGAATGCCGCTCTTCGAGAGCCTCATGAACTACGAGAGCCGGCCGTGGAACGCTCTACTCGATTCGTTCGGCGGCAACTTCCCGAAACGCGAATGGGACGTGCGCCATCAGACCAACATACCGATCGGGCTCGATGTCTATGAGGAACCCGAAACGCGTATAGTCGTCGATTACGACCGCGGCCTCTTCGACGGCGCGGCCATGGACGCGATGCTCGGTCACTTTGGGACGCTCCTGGAGGCGATGGCGTCGAGCCCCGATCGCTCCGTCGGCGAGCTTCCGATGCTAACCGAGAAGGAAAGACGCCTGATCCTCTTCGAGTGGAACGAGACGGAGGCTGATTATCCACGCGGCGCCACGATCCACGGACTCTTTGAAGCACGCTGTGCAAGAACACCCGATGCGGCCGCCGTCGCTCTCGACGATGGAGAACTCACCTATCGCGAGCTCAACGAGCGAGCGAACAGGCTGGCACACCGGCTCAGAAGATCGGGAATCGGCCCCGACGAGCCCGTCGCAGTCTGCATGAACCGAGGCGCCGATCTGGTCGTTGCGCTTCTCGGAATACTAAAGGCGGGCGGCGCCTACGTTCCACTCGATCCCGCGTACCCGAAGGATCGCCTGGCATTCATGCTGGAGGATACGGGCGCGCCAGTGCTTATCACCGAAAGCCGTCTCGCGAAGATCTTTCCCGACCACCGCTCTCTGACGATTCTAATGGACACGGGATGGAGCGAGCTTGCGGACGAACCGGACGATAATCCCGAGAGCGGCATCGGGCAGGATAACCTCGCGTACGTCATCTATACATCCGGTTCCACGGGCCTCCCCAAGGGAGTCTGCTGCAGACACGAGAGCGTTTTGAATCTTTTCGCCGATTTCGACCGTCGCCGTCCGATCTCGCCCGGAGAGCATTGCAGCGTCTGGACGAGCGTGAGTTTCGACGTCTCGGTGTACGAGATCTTCACGGCGCTCGTCGCCGGCGGAACACTGCACATCGCCCCGGACGCAGTCCGGTTCGACAGCGCGGCATTCATCGATTGGCTGCGCAAGAATCGGATATCGAGCGCGTACGTTCCACCGCTCATGCTGGGCGACCTGGCCGCATGGATCGAGAAAAATCCGGGGGCGCTGACGATGCGGAGACTCCTCGTCGGAGTCGAGCCGATAAACGAGAACCTTCTCGCCTCGATCATTCAACACGTTCCCGGACTCGTGATAATCAATGGTTACGGACCAACGGAAACGACGATTTGCTCGACCCTTTTCACTGTCCATCCCGAAAACGCCCGCGACCGAAACACGCCCATCGGGAAGCCCGTACAGAACCTGCGCATATATCTTCTCGACGGGTGCCTGCGCCCCGTTCCGATCGGCGTGCCGGGAGAGATCCACATAGGCGGAACCGGGCTCGCGAGAGGATACCTCAATCGCCCCGAGCTCACTGCCGAGCGGTTCATAGCCGATCCCCTGAGCGGCATCGCCGGCTCACGGCTGTACAAGACGGGGGACACGGCGCGGCGCCTGTTCGATGGGAACATCGAGTTCATCGGACGCGTCGACTACCAGGTGAAGGTGCGGGGGTTCCGGGTCGAACCGGGGGAGATCGAATTCTTGTTGCGGCAGCATCCCTCGGTGCGGGACGCGGTCGTCCTCGCTAAGAGCGACAGATCCGGCGCGAAACGGCTCGTCGCCTACCTCGTCGGCGCCGGTGGAGCCTGGCCGTCGGCCTCGGATCTGAGGGATTTCCTCAAGGAGAAGCTCCCCGATTACATGGTGCCGACTGCGTTCGTCTCGATGGAGTCGCTGCCTCTTACGCCGAACGGCA
>JAQTVX010000185.1 GCA_028706585.1 Candidatus Krumholzibacteriia bacterium
GGATGGCCGTTTTACCGTCACGGACTGTGGGATGCTCACGCTGGGGCGCCGCGCGAGGGCGTTCCTGGAGGGTTTCGCCGCCTTTCGGAGGCGTTCCCCCGCGGCGGCGGCGGACACCCGCGTCGTTTTCATAGGGGCGCGCGAGTCCGCGAACGAGGAGTGGGTAAGCCGGCTCGGCCTCGATGACTCAGTGGTATTCGAGGGCAACATCCCGCATCGCGAGTGTATCGAGCGCGAGAAGCGGAGCCATGCGCTGCTTCTCATCAAGCACGACGATGAGCGATACCGTGGGCTCGTCCCTGGCAAGCTCTTCGAGTACATCGGCGCCAGGCGGCCCATTCTCGCCGTCGCGCCGGATGGGGAGGCCTCTCGGATATTAAGGGCTTTGCGCCGCGGTGAAACGGCGCAGATCCGCGATCCCGAAGATATCGCCGTCGCGATCGAGACTATGTACACGCACTATCGCGAGGGAAGACTCGATAGCGCGTATTTCCTCGGGGACGTCCCGCAGTATTCGCGGCGAGCCGAGGCGGAGCAGCTGGGCCGGACGCTCGCGCGGCTGATTGGAGGGGAATGCGCAGAGAGCAAGTCCGAAATCTAGCCTTATGCGTCATTTTGTTTGCCGCGCTCCTCGTTCCGCTCCGGAGCGCGGTTGTGGACGACACGTATATCCATCTCCAGTACGCGCGCAATCTCGCCGAGGCGGGAGAGCTATCGTTCAACCGCGGCGAGCCGACGTACGGTGCGACGAGCCCGCTCTGGGTGGCGCTGCTCGCGCTGTTCGATCGCACCGGCGCCGATCTGACGATTGCGTGCAGGCTCCTCGCGTGGCTGTTCGCGATCGCGTCTATCGTTCTCGTATACCGGATTACGGAGGCGCTCGACGGGAGAACGTGGGCGCCGCTCGCCTCTTCGCTCATCATCGCCTCGGAGGCGTGGCTCCTGCGCTGGAGCGCGGTGGGCATGGAAACCTCTTTCGCGGCCTTCATGATTCTGCTTGCCATCGATCTCTCGCGATCGGCGGCGCGCTCATCGGCGCGCTCGGCGCTTTTCGGTCTCGTGCTTTTCCTCGGGGTGCTGTCGCGGCCGGAGACCCTGCTCATGGCCCCGCTCGCCGTAATCGCGATGCTATTCGCCAATGGGACTGGTCGGCGATTCATCTTTGTTGCGGTGTTCGTTCCTCTTTTCGCGGTTTGGCTCTATCTTATTCACCGGCACACGGGCAGCTTCTTCCCGCTGACGGCCGGAGCGAAACAGGGGAGATTCATGCTTTCCGCAGCGATTCTGCGACGGGCCGTCATCCCGGCGAAAATAATGGGCGCGACGATCGCGCTGCCATGGCTCGCGCTTGTCGCGGGGCTCGTCGCAGGAGCGTTTCGCCGCCGCTCGATTGGGTTCTTTTTCTCGGAGCGGGGCGGTGTTCGCGAGGAGCCGGCGGTGCTCCTCATGCTTCTCTGGGTCTTCGCGCTTCCGGCCGCGTATGTCGTCCTCGATTTTCAGGTGCTCTCACGCTACCTTGTGCCTGTGATTCCAGCCGCGGTCGTGCTCGGCACCGTCGCCTGGCGAAGGATCGCCGCGCAGCTGAGCCAGGGCGCGGCATGGAGGAGGGCCGCGATTGTGATCTTCGTCGCTTGCGCCGTCACCCAGAGCGTCCTTGTCTATGAGATGGTTGTCGTCCCGCCGACGCTTGCGTTTTCCCGCTCGCTCGAAACGCTCCTGGCCGGCATGGGGAAGTGGCTCGACAGGAATTCTCCGGCCGACGCGCTCGTCGCCTCTCCGGATATCGGGGCCGTCGGCTGGTACTCACGCCGGCGCATCCTGGATCTCGGCGGGCTCGTGACGCCAGAGATCAATCGCATGAGGAAGAAGATCGACGCGGATCGGATCATCGAAGAGGGACTCTATCTTCGATTCGGCCCCGATTATCTCATCGATCGAAGCGAGTTCTCCGCGCGCTTTGCATACAAGGTCATCAACGGGGTGCATTTCGAGCCGCTCATGAGGGGAGAGGCGCCCAACCTCGGCATCAGGAAGCCCATGCCGGTCGTTTACGTTCTCTACCGCCTCGACAAGATCGAGGGGGCGGTACATTGAGGATCTTCGCGTCGCTCGTCTTCCGCGGGATCCGGCAGGAGTCGAATTGAATATTCCAGAGCCGCGCATTCCACGGGACATTCCCGACGATCGGTTTCCCGATCTCCTGCGGAATTGGTTTCTCGGTTCGCGCTCGCGCGCGTACATCGCGCGGCGCCGCTTCCGGGCCGTCACGGCTCTTCTCGACGCAGCCCCGAGAGGGCGCGCCCTCGATGCGGGCTGCGGCTGGGGCTACAATCTGTTTCTTCTCGCGAATGAGGGCTTCGCTCCGGTCGGCATCGACATCGTTCAGAGCGATTTTCTGGCGGCGCGCAAGATAGCGGAGGCGAACGGATTCAACGCGATGCTCGCCGGCGCGGATCTCGCCTCTCTTCCGTTCGCTGCGGATTCGTTCGCCGCGGTCACGGCTGTCGAAACCTTCGAGCACGTCTATGAAAGCGATCGTGCGGCGGCGCTTAGCGAGGCATGGCGCGTGCTGGTGCCGGGCGGAGCGCTGGCGTTCTCAACGCCGAACTACTCGTCGATCGTCGAGACGGGCAAGCGCGCGATCGTGAAAATGCCCGTTCTGAAGCGTTTCTTCCCGGGGATGTGCTATCCGGCGAGTGACGTGAAGCGCGAGGATTATCACCCGTATCGCTATCACAAGCCGGCGCCTCGCGCGGAGATCGTACGGCTCCTCGAGAACGCCGGATTCCGCGTCGCGAGCATGCGCACGATCATTTTCATATGGAAGAACGTTCCCGATGCGCTCTTTCCGCTGGTGCGATTCTCCGAATCGATTCTCGAGCGAATACCGCTCGTGCGCGCTCTCGCGAGCACCCTCGTAGTGCTCGCGCGCAAGCCGGCCTAGCCAGGGGTACGGGTACCGCAAAAGGGAGCGAGTGAGGCATTAGAGGAAAAATCTGATAATTTCGTCCTGCTAACCCGCAATTCTCTTTATTAATAACAAGTTACGGAAGCAGAAAATTTGGTGTCCTCCGGACATTTTGCTTGACACTGTGGGAGAGAGTGGGATAAAGTGGGAACCGCTTGCTGATTTTAAGGGGCCAAAGCCCTGAAATAGATTCTCTGGACCCAAAATATACGGCCAAGGACTCGACCGTCATGCTGGAAAAACCCATCAAGAAATTCATAGGGAAATTCTACTGCACCCTCGATGACAAGTCGAGACTCATCGTTCCATCGAAGTTCAGAGAGCTTGTGCCGGGCGAGATCGGTTCCAAGGTCCTCGTCGTCAGCAAGGCCAAGGATCATTGCCTCAATCTCTTCACGCTCGATTACTACGATTGGATCATCGAACAGCTCGGACTCATCCCGCCGGGGCCGAAACAGAGAAGCCTCACGCGGTTCTACAGCAGCGAATCGGAGCAGCTCGGTGTCGATCGCGTCGGCCGCATCCAGATGCCCGCCTATTTTCTCGAAGAGCTCGGCGCGTCGAAGAACTTTGTCGTCGTTGGAGCACTCACCCATATGGAAGTGTGGCAGCAGGAGGAGTTCGAGAAGATCAGAAGAGAAGCGAACGACACGTACCTCGCGAGCGATTGGGAACTCTAAGGCGGTATGTGAATGAAGATCTACAGAAGCGATAAGGGAGGCATCGGCCTCTGGAAACTCTCCGGAATCGTCGAGCGCGATGACGCACTCGCGCTGTTGAGCTCCCTCAAGGACACGGGCGATTCGAATCGCGGATGCTTCATTCTCGATTTCGAGAACGTGAAGCACGTGGATTACCGTGCGTTCAATGTTCTGGAGGACGGTTATCCCGAAGGGGAGCGTGTCCTCCTGAGCGGGCTCAGCGATTACGTTCTCGGCATCTTCGCCTTCGTTACCAAGGGAAACGTCATACCCGTCTATTCGAACTGGCGGAAGGCCTTCAGGTATCTCGTCGTGGAGCGTGGGAAGTTGGGAAGGCCCCTTCCCGCCGCCACGGCGAGCAGCGAGTGATATGGGTAATGTCGACAGTACGACATACACCGGTTCTGGCGGAGACGGCAGTGGAGCTGCTGTGTGCCCGGGGTGCTGGTTTCATAGTGGACGGGACCATAGGGACGGGTGGGCACGCCGAGCTTATCCTGAGCGTGGGAAGCGGCTCCATGAACCTGCTCGGAATCGATCGGGATCCAGTGGCCGTCGAGGAGGCGCGCGAGAGGCTCTCGCCCTTTGGCACGAGGGTGACTCTGGCCTGCGGGAATTTTCGAAAGATATCCGATCTTCTCGGCGGGAGGATGGCGGACGGCTTTCTCCTCGACCTCGGTCTGTCTACCTATCAGCTCTCGGATGCGACGCGAGGGTTCAGCTACCTGTCGAATGGTCCGCTGGACATGATGATGGGGAAGGAAGGGCGATCGGTGGAGAAGTTCATTTCACGTGCGGACGAACGGGAAATCACGGACGTGCTGCGGGAGTATGGAGAGGAGCGGCGCTCGAGGGCGATCGCAAGGGAAATCGTCCGGTTCAGAACCGCGCATGGCATGAGGACGACTCTGCAGCTTCGCGAGGCCGTCACGCGGATCGCTCCGCGCGAGGACGTGAACGGAACGCTCTCGCGGGTCTTTCAGGCGCTGCGCATCTGGGCGAACGAGGAGCTCGAGAGTCTCGCGGAGTTCTTGCCCCAGGCCGTCGAATGCTCGAATCCCGGCGGGAGAATCGTGATCATCAGCTATCACTCGCTCGAGGATCGCATCGTGAAACGGTTTTTCAGACAGGAAGAGCGGGGGTGCACGTGTCCGGAGGATTTTCCGGAATGCCGCTGCGGGAAGGTT
>JAQTVX010000186.1 GCA_028706585.1 Candidatus Krumholzibacteriia bacterium
GATACAGCACTCGAGCGCGGGCTCCGGTGCGACGTCAACGAACCGAGTGAGGATCAATTACCGGGGCTTCGATGACGACGTCATCAAGCTCATCGAGATGGGAGACACGGACCTCAGCCTCTCAGGTGCGCAGCTCATGAGCTACTCGGGGTCGGCCGCGGGGCTTTTCGGAATCAAGGTGCTCGCCGCGACCGGGCCTCTCGACCTCACGTTCATCGCGAGCAAGGAGGAGGGAGAGACCGCCTCCAAGTCCTACAGCTCGTCGGGCGGCGCGTACAGCACAACCACGATCGCCGATTACAATTTTCTGGATCGGCAGTTCTTCTTCTTCGAGAATCCGGGGAAGGATTTCCTGACGCCCCGTGCCGGATTCCGGGACGTGTATCCCGTCGTCGGGGCCGACGCCTCGAGCAGCGATGAGATCGAGGTGTTCGTTTCGCTCAAACCGGCGGAATACAGCGATGCCACGATCTTCAAGTACGGGGCGAAGGCGTATGCCGATACTCTCAACAACGGGCTCGATGACGACATGGATGGTAAGCCGTTTCGGAGTCTCGTGAAGCAGCTCTTTCTCGAAGAGGGCGATTTCGCGCTCATCCAGGATTACTCGATCGAGGGCGGCGATGTGCGTTACGTCGGGATTCAGCTCGCGAGCCCCCTCGATGAGTCTCGGGCGCTCATGGTCCGGTACAAGGCGCGGCATATGGCTTCTGGGCCGCAGCAGGGGGAGGAATTTCTCGTCGGGGACTATATGAGAGAGCCGGAAAGCGAAACGGACTCTCTGGTCGCGGAGATAATCTGCTATCCCAAGGACGCAACGACGGGCTCACGCTCCACGGATCCCACCTGGAACATGATGATGCGCAACGTCTACTCCCTCGGATCGAGCCAGATAGACTTGAACTCGCTCGTCGTGCGAATCGAGAACACCGAGAATGTGGACAACAACTACCTCGAACCGATCTCGAATCTCAACTACCTCAGGATCTTCGGTCTCGACCAGGTAGTCAACAGCACGGGCGAGAAGGGCGCGGACGATCTCATCGATAATACGACTGGCATCCTCGATCTCGAGCAGGGCTACCTGATGTTTCCCTGGTACGAGCCGTTCAATCCCCCGGAAGGCGAAGTGAGGAAGGTCCTGAGCGCGGCCGACACAACGGGGATGAATTTCGATTACACGAAAGTTGACTTCAGCAAGGGCCTCTACGAATCGGCGTTGACGGACCTGGTCAAGAACAGCAATCACTTTTACAATATCATCGTCGAGTCGTCGAGCGGTCAGCGCGTATTCCAGCTCTCCTCGTACGATATCATAGAGGGCAGCGAGGTCGTCACGGTCGACGGCACGAGGCTCGTCCGCGGGACCGATTACGACATCGATTACTCGAGCGGGATCGTGACTCTGAAGGCGAGCATTCTGCCCGACTCCAAGATCAATATCGACTATCAGCATTCATCGCTCGTCGGCGGCGGGAAGAACTCGTTGCTAGGCATCGGCGCGAACCTGAACCTCTCGCAGAATTTCCGGCTCAGCGGGATGTTCCTCTACAGCTCCATGGGAGCCCCGAAGTACACGCCGCGCCTCGGCGAGGAGCCGACGCGGACGATGGCCACCGATCTCAACGGGAGTTTCATCCTCTACCCGAGGTGGATGACGACGGTGGCGAATCTCCTTCCCCGCGTCGATACGGACGCCAAGAGCTCCTTGAGCCTCGGAGGCGAAATCGCCGTGAGCTTGCCCAATCCGAACGTCAAGGGGAAGGCGATCGTGGACGACATGGAGGGAGTGGAGGAGGCGACCCAGGTCGATTTCCAGCGCAGAAGCTGGAACGAGGCGAGCCCGGCGTACGACGCGCTGGGGGTGCGCCACGGTCCCGCATCCGAGGCCGCGTTCTACTGGTACAACGCGGCGAGAACCGCGAAGCAGGAGTATTTCATCTCGAGCAAACGCGATCTGAATCCGGCTCTCGATGAGCGGGAGAACTCGACCCTGCAGACGATGTTTCTCGACGTGGTCGAGCCCGAGCTCGACCAGTGGTGCGGCGTCATGGCCGGTTTCTCGGGGGGCGGGCTCGACCTCTCGACCGCGCAGTTTCTCGAAGTATGGGTGAACGATTTCGATACGACCGCGGCGAATCGGGGGGGGACCGTTCATATAGATTTTGGGCGCATCGACGAGGATTTCTACAAACCCGACTCCAACGGATTCGACAACGAGGACAAGCTGCCTTACGGATGGACGATCGACGAGGATATTGGTTTCGAGGACGAGAGCTGCACCTATCCGAGCGATTTGGTCGATTCCTACTGGGACGACAACCATTATGTCTACCACGGCATCAACTGCCGCCGTGGAAACGGCGCGTTCGACTCGGAGGATCTCAACGGCAACGGCTACCTCGACGAGATCAATACCTATTACACGGTCAGCTTCAATCTGGCGGATTCCGCCGACGTCGACATCCAGCGCGATTACTCCAAGCATGCCTATTCGGACTACTGGAATGACAAGCAGTTGAATCCGAGAAAGGCCTGGCGAAAATATCGCATCGATCTCTCAAAGGCGAAGACGGTATTCGGAGAGCCGCGAATCGACGCCATTCAGCATATGCGGATCTGGATCGAAGGCGTCGATTCGCTCATTACTTTCAACGATTCGCGTCTTATCGAGTTCGCCGAGATGAAGTTCGTCGGGAGCCGCTGGGAGTTCAACGGCATCCGCAACCTCGCCGACAGCCTCGATTCGAGCGGGGCGGCTCCGGGGCAGCGGCTCATAGTCGGCACGATCAACAACAAGGACGACGCCAGCCATTACGAGCCGCCGTATCAAGTTCAGCAGGAGGAGGGCATCGACAACAAGGAGGGATCGCTTCGGCTCAACTTCGAGAATTTCGCGGGCCATACATCCTTCCGCGCCGTGAAACGCTTCTACGGTTCGGGCCAGGATTACGGGCAGTACCGGGATCTCGAGTTCTTCGTCAGGCCCAACTACAACGTCGACGATGCCGACGACGTCGAGTTCTACCTCCAGATCGCGTACGACAGCACGAAATACTACGAGATCGAGGTGCCGTTGACGAGCAGTCTCAGCAGGGAATGGATCGCCGTGAACATCAACCTGAGCGATCTGACCAATATCAAGCTCGAGGCCGAAGATCTCGGCGTGAACGTGGTCACCAAGACAATCCGCGACAAGGTCAGCGGAAGGGCCTACAACGCGACGCTTCGCGGCAGCCCGACCCTCTTCAACGTCAGGTTTCTATATATCGGTCTCAGGAACAGGGCAGGCTCCACTGTCGACGAGGGAGAGGTCTGGTTCAACGACATCAGGCTCGGCGGCGTGCGCAAGGACATCGACCACGCGGAGAATGGCAGGTTCGCCGCCGATTTCGCGGGCGTTCTCCAGCTCAACGGGAGCATGACGCGGAGCGGACCCGAATTTCACTCGCTCCGGCAGACCAGCGGAAGCGGTTACACGAGCAGCAGCTACAATCTGGGTGCGAAGACGTCGCTGGGCAATTTTATTCCAACGGCGCGTTTCGATCTCCCGATCAGTCTCCAGTACACGTCGTCGAGAACGCTTCCCAAGTACAAGCTCAACAGCGACGTCGAGATCATGGACGCCGAAATCCGCAAGAGCCTGGAGAGCGTTTCCGCGAGCTACGGTTTCAACGTGTCGATGTCCAGACGCGGCTCGTCCAATTACCTCATGAGGAACATCTTCGATAACTTGAAAACGTCGTACAGCTACTCGAAGCGCGGCAGCCGCACTCCCACCACCCGGGACACGACAGTGACGATGAGCGGCAACCTCAACTACCAGATGCAGTTTCACACAAAACGCGAGCTGAGCATCCTGCGTGGGATAAAGTGGCGTTACTGGCTCTCGAACCTGTCCTATGAGACGTCGGCGAGCCGTCAAACGAAGCAGGGGTACACGCTGAGCGGCGATACGGTCTTCGTCAAGCGTCCGTTCAATTACAGCGCCAACTGGCACAACACCGTCAACTCGCTCTACGAGCCATTCGAGTCGATCAAGATCAACTTCAGCCTCGAGGAGCATCGCGATCTCGGGGTCGATCACGATTTTCACGGGCTGCCGATCGGCACGGAAACGAGCTTCAATCATAACCTGAGCCTCGTCTACCAGCCGAGCAGCCAGATGTTCTTTCTGTCGGAATTCAACCCGCGGTTCGAATTCAAGAGCCGTTACTCCGAAGATCTGAGCGCGAGCAACCGGCAGATGAGAAGCTCGTACTACGACACGACGTACGTGACGACGTGCGATCCGGAAACGGATGAATGCTTCACTGAGCGGGTGATCAAGAGGGTCTCGATCTACGATCCCTTCGGAACACGGGGGATGAACAACGGACGATCAATGACCTTCGCGTTCTCCGTGGATACCGGGAAGTACATCATGAGGCTCGGTCAGCTCTTCAATCTCATCGGAAAAGACGAAAAGGTGACTCGCAGGGGATACCATTTCAACGAAGAAAGAAAGCGGCCGACGACCGCGGAAGAACGCGCGAAGGAGATGATGGAGAAGCAGAAGCAGAAGCAGAAGAAGGCGGATGCGAAGGACCTTGTCAAGGACCTTACCGTAGAGGAGGAGGAAGAGACTCCTCCGCCTCAGGAGGGGGTTCCGCCTTCCGAGCCGGCCGGCACTCAACAGGGGCAAGAGTCGAAGAAAGGGGGGCTTGGGGATCTCGGGGTGCGGCGATCGACGCCTGCGGAGGGCGCTGCGGTCCCCGACACGGCCGCCGCAATAGCCAAAGCCTCGTCCAAATCAGCCCAGGACCCGTTCAAACCCGTGAAGAGGCTCATCCGTTTCATGAGTTCTATGGA
>JAQTVX010000187.1 GCA_028706585.1 Candidatus Krumholzibacteriia bacterium
GACGGCCGCCGCGCTTCGAGCGCGGCTCGAGAGCGTAACGGGTGCATCCGGCGCGCGGTGATCCGGGGTTGGGGGTCTATCGTACCGTGTCGCTCGGGCCAGGCTCGGAAGCGGGCCTGACGGGTTTCTTGACCCCCAACTTGTCTTCGAGCAACTCGATGTGCGGCGACGCCTTCGAATACATGGGATCGAGATCGCGAGCCGTCCGCATGTGTGCGAGAGCTTCGTTGACCCGGCCCAGCCTTTCCAGAACGATCCCCATGTTGAAATGCAAGCTCGATTCGTAGGGGTGATTCTTCAATGCCCCGTCGAGAATCTCATAAGCCTTCTTCATATGTCCTTCATCCATTTCCATAGTGGCAATATTGTTGTATGCCCGCCAGTCCTGGGGGAATATCTCGATCACTCGATCATAGAGGGCCCGCGCGGCGACGAAGCTCTTTCCCCGCTGGAGCTCCGCCCCCCTGTTGAGCAGCGCGGAAACAAGGTTGCGGAGGTTCTCATCATTGCGGGGCTCGAGCGCGAAGGCCGTCTCGTACGCGGCAACGGCTTCCTCGTAGCGGCCCCCGTTGTTCCTCGCGAAACCGAGCTTTCTCCAGAACTGCACGCTCTCCGGATAGGCGACAGTGAGCGTCTCGAGATTGGAGATCGCCTCGGGAAACCACCGATTCTCGACAAGCGCCTCCGCGAGCTCGAAGCGGTTGTGCGGGTTCGACGGATCGAGATCATGGGCATTGAGGAAATGCGTTATCGCCTTGGGATACTCTTCCTGTTCCATGGCGATCCTCCCGAGGCGGAGATTGACGATCTCGTTCGATTTGTCTTTCTCGAGGGAGGCAACGTACCAGGATCGAGCCTTTTCCGTTTCTCCTTTCTCGAGGGCGATATCGGCGATGATCGCCTCCGCGCGCCCGGGAGCGATGGCCAGATCGAGGATGCGCTTCTCGGCGGCATTCGGCATCGCGTCGACGAGGACCAGTGGAAGCGTCTGAAAGAGACCGGCGAGGAGAAGCGCGGAGGCGGCCGCCCTGAAATGCTCAGTTTCCGTGAGCTCCCGTTTCAGCGCCCAAAGCGCGTAGATCGAGAGCGCCGGCCCAGTCGTCGCGAGGGTTTGCCATTCGAGGCCGCCGTCGATCGTGCCGCTTCCGGCGAAGAACGCGCCGAGCGCCGACAATGCGCAAATGGCCAGGAATCCGGACTCTCCCGGGGACACGCCGATCGGAGCGGACGGCGCCGCTCGCCGGGCGCCTCTGATGAGCAGGAATACGGCGGTGACTGATGCCGGCCCGACGATCAGGATTGCATTCAGCGCGTTCGACAGAGCCGCCCGGTCAAAGGCAAACCTCATCGGCGGCGCTTCCGTCCGCGCAAAGCCGAGTTTCCTTTCCGCGAGAACGAGGATGATCGCGGACGCTGCCAGACAGAGTACCAGCGCCGCTCCTGCGAGTGCCACCGGGATCCGTCGGGCCGGTTCGCGGGCCGTTCGGGCCAGCAGGTATATGAATGCGATCAGGAGGAAAGCCGCCGAAAGGTGCGAGAGAATCGCAGCGGCAAGGAATACCGCCGAAAGCGCGAGATTGCCCTTTCCCCTCAAGGATCGCAGGGCCTCCGTCAGAAACGCTATTTCCCAGAGGAGCGCGATCGGGATGTTCCCGCCGCCGAAAAACAGCGAAGCGAATCCTCCCGAAAGAAGCACAACCGTCGCGAGCCTTCGCGCTCCGCCCGCCCCATCCTCGCCGAAGAGGAGTCGCGCGGCGCGGATGGAGAACGCCGTATAAAGAACGCCTGAGGCGATGCCGAAGAACGCGATGACGAAGTCCGCGCCCGACAGGAACACGGCATTCGCGAATCGGTAAAAGGCCAGCTGGATGCAAGTGGCGAGAGGCGCCTCCGAACGCCAGACGCCGTTTTCGAGCGCCGCTCTCAACAAGCGGCGCTCCCCCCATAGCTCCTGGCGCGACCGGAGCAGCCAGAGCAGCGCGATTGACACGGCTCCGATGAGGAGCCACTGCGCCGCGCGCGATCGCAGGCGCGAAAAGCGTTCGAGCGGATCCGGCGCGGATTTCAGGAACATCTGCGGGACGATCACGATCGCGCACCCGAGCGCGGCGAAGGGAAAGACCGCTCCCCAAGCGCTCAATCCCCACAGAGCTCGCTCGAAGAAGAACGACGCGAGAAGGGTCAGCGCGATGACCGCGGCCAGCAGCATGGGCCAGGATCGTTTCATGTCTTCCCATCCGTTCTTCGGAGCGTCCCTTCGGCGGCCGAGACGATGACCGCGGCCGATAGGTCCCCGGTGACGTTGACGATCGTTCTGCACATGTCGAGGATCCGGTCGACGCCGAGGATGAGCGCTATTCCCTCGAGCGGAAGCCCGACGCTCCGCATCACCATCGTGAGAGTGATGATGCCTACGCTAGGGACTCCGGCGGTGCCGATCGAGGCGAGCGTCGCCATGAGCACGATCGTGATCTGGTTGAGAACGGTCAGCGGAATTCCGTACACCTGGGCGATGAAGACGGAGGCTACTCCTTGGTAGAGGGCTGTGCCGTCCATGTTTATCGTTGCGCCGAGCGGAAGGACGAAGCTCGCCACGTCCTTCGATACGCCGAGGTTTTCCTCGGCGCATTCGATCGTGACGGGCAGCGTCGCGTTGCTGGATGAGGTCGTGAACGCGATGATCTGCGCCGGGCGCGCGCCCCTGAAGAAGAATTGAGGGTTCATACGGGCGAATATCCGTACGGCGAGCGAATAGATCAGGCCCATGTGAATCGCCAGCCCCGCGAGCACCACGAGCGCGTACTTGACGAGGGAGAGGAGGATCTGCGCTCCGAATCGTCCCACGACGGCCGCGATGAGCGCGCATACTCCGATGGGCGCGAACTTCATGATTATGTGGACGAGCTGGGTCATTCCGTCGCTCACGGCGTCGAAGAAGTCGATCAGCACCTTGCCCTTACCGCCGGGGATCATGGTGGCGGCGATGCCGAACATTATTGCGAAGAAAATGACCTGGAGCATGTCTCCGGCGGTGAGGCTCTCGAACGGGTTCCTCGGGACTATATGGATCAGCGTGTCGACGATGTTGGGACGCTTGCTCGCCATTTCGAGATTCAGACTGGCCTCGCCTTTGTACGATTCGAGGAGCTGCGTCTTGGCAGTTTCTTGGAGACCCATTCCAGGCTTGAAGATGCCGGCCAGGATCAGCCCGAAGGTGATGGCAATGGCGGTTGTAACGAGATAGTACGAGATGGTCCTCGCGCCGATGCGGCCGAGCTTTCGAATGTCCCCGAGGCTCGCCGTTCCGACGAAGATCGACGAAAAGACGAGGGGAACGACGATCATCCAGATGAGGCGAATGAAGAGATCCCCGATCGGCCTGATCGTCTCCGCCCTGGGCCCGAGCAGGAGCCCCACGGGGATGCCGATGATGAGTCCAATGAGGATCTTCGTGTGGAGTTTAGTCCTTGCCAGCGATTTCAGCATGTTCATCGATGCGCCCCGCCAAGGCTCGCGTCGGGAAAGGCCTTGAAATCGATATAATGTAAGCCCAAATTCGTTCCCATTCAAACATCTTTTCGCTCCACGGGCGAGCGGCTTGCCTGGGTTCGGACGGAGGTCAACAGCCTTTCGAAGCTCACGAGTCCTGAACGGAATGCCGCTGCCCACACCGAGATCAAGGCGCGTCTTCCGAGGTGGAGCGGGCTCAAGCGCCGCGGAACGAGGGGTACTCGATCCCGAACCGTCGGGAGTAATAGAGCCGTGTGATAAGGATCACCGCCGCGAGATATGGGATGTAGAGGGGAAATAGAAACCCCGCCGTGACCGAGAAGATGAGTGTCGCCGCTTTCGCCGGGATCAGAGCGTCCTCGTTTCTCTCGGGCCGCGTGACGAGCCGCGCCGGAATCAGGAAGAATGGCAGTGACAGAATCGAGGCAATGAGGGCGGGATTGTTGCCGAGCAGATAGGCCGCGACCACGGCCGCCGCCATGAGCGCCGTCGAAACGAATATCCCGCGCGAAACCCCCAGCGCCACTCCGCTGGTCTTCAATCCCATCTTCGAATCCGCCTCGCAATCGGCGAGCGTCGTGATCAGGTGCACGGATGCGACGGCGATCGGGTAAGGAATGAGGATCGCGCAGCCCGCGAGCGGCGCGCCGGCCGAAACCCACCCGGCGAGCGTGTTGAGAATGCCGTTTCCCGCGGCGTTCGCGAGGACGTCGAGCACTGGACGCCTTTTCAGCCTCGCCGGCTCGATGGAATAGGCGGCGCCCAGCGCGAGGCTCCCGGCGAGAATCGCCCAGAAGAGGGCGTTCCGCAGCGCGAGCGCCAACGCGCAGGAGAGGCCGACCAGCGCCGCAGCCTCTATTCGGGCCGCTCGCACCGGAATGATGCCCCGCGATAGGAGAAAAAGCTTGTTTCCGGCGAGGTCGACGTCCCGGTCCGCGATCTGATTAATTATATAGATCGCGCCGAGGAGCGCCGTGAATGACGCGAGCCCCGCCAGGAGACGGATCGTGTCGATCGGCGTGCCCGAAAGCTTGGCGCCGTGGCGGGCGCCCAGCAGGAAGAAAGTCCACACCGGAATGAGGATCATGGGCCTGAGGAGAAAGATGTAATCGGCCGGCTTCGCGAGTCTTCGGATATCTCCTTGCCGCTGTTCCACGGGTGCATTGTAGCGCATTCCGCCGCGAGCCGTCAGGATTTTTCCACGTGGCGCCGCTGGAGAGCAAACACGTTGACAGACCCGGTGGAGGAGGCGATAATCGCCCGGGACAGCAAGAGGGTGCTGCACACGATACTCCCGGTGAAGGAGGTATCGCCGCCATGTGGAACGTGAAATTCATT